>DASPSK010000298.1:0-16014 GCA_035623975.1 Acidimicrobiales bacterium
GAGCACCAGGGCCAGCGCACACGCGACGGCCACGTTGAACGACACGTTGATCTCGGTGAAGATTTCGGTGGTGAACGTCTGGTAGCCGACGATCTCGAAGGCGCCGTACTCGGCCAGGATGATGAGGGCGACAAGGAGGCTGCCCCCGAGAATGGCGCCACGCGCCTGGCCGATGGTCACGCGGAAGAACGCACGTAGCCGGCCCACCCCGAGGCTCCTCGCCACCTCCTCCTGCCCGGGGTCGGCCGATCGCAGGCTGGCGGCGACCGGCAGGTAGACGAGGGGGTAGACGGCGAGGGTCATGACGACGACGGCGCCCCGAAAGCCCTGGATCCAGGTGGTGAGCGACGCCCAGCCGAAGCTCACGACGAAGTCCGGGATGGCGAAGGGGACGACGACGAGCACGGCCCAGACGCGGCGAAGGGGCAGGTCGGTGCACTCCACGCACCAGGCTGCCGTCGTGCCGATGACGGCGCACAGCGCCGTCACGACGACGGTGAGCTGCACGGTGTTCCAGAGCAGCGTGGCGGAGAGCGAGCGGAAGATCAGGTGGGCGACAGTCCCGACGCCGGCTCCTTTGGCTTCGAGCAACAGCACGACGAGGGGAGCCACGAGCAGAGCGGCGACGATGAGGCTGGCGGCGAGCAGCACCCGCGGGCGGGACGCCCGCCGGGTGGTCGCCGGCCCGTCGACCGGTGGGCCCGCGACCTCCGGCTCGTGATCGACCAGGGTCACCGCTGCCGGCATGGCCACCGCCGCCCAGCCGGCTCGCTTCGGGGGCCGGACCACATCACAACAGGCCCACTCTTTGCAGGAGCGAGATCGCTTCCGACCCGTCTCCCAGCTCGCTCACCGTGATCGGGTAGGGCTGCAGCTCATCGAACGGCGTCTCGGGTTGGACGGTCGACACTCCGGAGGCGATCGTGTACTCGAAGCTGATCGAATGGCTGATGATCTCCTGGCCCGTCCGCGAGGTGAGGAACGCCACGAACCTTTGCGCATCCGCCTGGTGCTTGCTCGAGGCGAGGACGGCCGCGCCGGAGATGTCGACCACGTAGCCGGGGTCGTGCGGGGCGAAGTAGCTGATCGCCGAATGCATGTTGGCGGGGCCGATCTCCGCCCGCATGCGGTACCAGTAGTACTGGTTCACGACGCCGAAGGCGACCTCACCACGGTTGACCTCGTCGGCGATCGTCTCGTTGTCCGGGTACTGGTGCGAGAGGGGCACATTGGCCTTGATCCCCTCCAGCCATCTGAGCGTCGCCGTCAGGCCATAGGCCCGCTCCACGGCGGTCACGATGGGCTGGAAGTCCGTCTCGGCGGGGGCGAAGGCGAGCTTGTCCTTGTACTTCGGGTTTGCGAGCTGGAGGACGCCTGTCGGCAGCTGGCTCTTGGCGATGAGGCCGGGGTTGTAGATGATCACGCTGACACGGGCCGAGACGCCCACCCAGTCCCCGGCTGCCGAGTTGTACCTGCTCGGCGTGTCCGCCAGCGTCGACTCTTCGACATGTGCGAGCAGGCCCTTCTCCTGCAGGAGCTCGAGCGCCTGGGAGTTCTCCGTGAAGATGACGTCGGCAGGCGAGTGCGAGCCTTCACTGACGATCTCGTCGGCGAGCAGGTCCTCGTCGCCGTTTTGCACCTCGACGTTGATCCCGGTGGCCTTCTCGAACGCGCTCACGAGGGCATCGGTCGTCTGCTCGTGCTGACCGTTGTAGAGCGTGATCGACGGCCCCGACGTACCGCCGCAGGCCGCCAGGAACGGGGCGAGCAGCAGCAGCGGCAAGGCGGCAGCCGCCAGGGGTCCACGGCGTCGCCGCCCGCCCGGCCGCGGCGTCATAGCCCGGCGCCCGCTCCCGGGCAGAGGGCGTCGACGACCGAGACGGCCGAGCTCAGGCTCTTCTTTGCCCGGGCGCCGCCGTTGGCGTCGAAGAATACCGCGTAGTCCGAGGCGAGGCGGTCGACAGCCTGCTGCAATTTCACGTCCGTCGTGCGGATCTGGCGGAGCGGGCGGATCTGCGCCTCGGCGTACCCGACGGGGTCCGCCGCCGGAGCCGGCCCGTCGCTGAGGACGGCAGTCACCTGCCGGCAAGTTGACGCCGCCGCCTCGGACTGAGAGCGACCGGACGAGCCGCACCCGCCCAGCATGCAGATCGAGCCCACGACGAGTGCCCAGGTCACAGTACGAAGCAGCCTCTCCATCGCTGGCACCGTGCGACCCTCTCAGCTGTCGGTAGCCATATCAGGTGAACCTTACCATCGGATTCAAGCCGACCTGAGAGCGAGGGCGCCTGCCTAATATCGCCGCGGGCACATGGGGGCTGGCCATGCGAGACGACTTCCATCCTGTGGTGGACGAGTACCTGGAGGCGATCGGCTGGCTGGCCGAAGGGGGCGGGCCCGTCATCGCCGTTCGCATCGCCGAATGGATGAGAAAGTCGCGCACGTCGGTGTCGGAGATGCTCGAGCGGCTGGAGGCGAGCGGCTACGTCGAGCGCTTCGGCCGGGAGATCCACCTCACCGAGGAGGGTCTCGGCCGCTCGCAACGCGTCATCCGCAGGCACCGGCTGGCCGAGTGCCTCCTCGTGGAGGTGATCGGGCTCTCGTGGCGGGACGTCCACGCGGAGGCGGGTCGTTTCGAGCGGGTGATCTCCGACGACGTCGAGGAGCGTCTCTCCAAGCTGCTCGGCGACCCGGCCACGTGCCCGCACGGCAACCCCATACCCGGGAGTGCGAGCGCCAGGCCCGACGCGGCTCTGCAGATGCGTCTTACCGACACCGTCCCCGGTCAGAGCGTACGACTCGTTCGCCTCACCCAGGAGGTCGAAGTGGATCAGGCGTCGTTGGCATACCTCGACGAGGGGGGTTTCGCTCCGGGGGCCACCGCCCTCGTCCTCGAACGCGGGCCTGACGGCACACTCGTCCTCGGCCTTGGGGGTGGGAGCTTGGCCCTCGGCCCCGAGCTGTGCGCCCGCCTGTTCGTCGTGGCCGCTTGAGGGCTCAGCTCGCCCCGACCATGCGGTTCCGGATCGTCCCGATGCCCTCGACGGTGCTCTCGAGCACATCCCCCGGCTGCAGGAAGCGCGGCGGTTGGCGCACCCAACCGACCCCGGCGGGCGTCCCCGTGAAGATGACGTCGCCCGGGAGCAGCGGGACGACGGCCGAGAGCTCCTCGATGAGCCGGGGGACACTGAAGACCATGTCAGAGGTCCGGCTGTCTTGCATGACCTCGCCGTTGAGCCTGCATTGGAGCGGCATGTCATCGGGCTCGGTCAGCTCGTCGGGCGTCACGAGCCAAGGCCCCATCGGCCCGAAACCGGGGAAGGACTTTCCCAGGCAGTACTGATTGCCGGCCTCGCGCTGCAGGACGCGCTCGGACAGATCCTGGCCGACGGTGACGCCGGCGACGTGGCTCCACGCCTCCCAGTCGGCGACCCGGTGGGCGCGCCGGCCCATGACGACGACGAGCTCCACTTCGTAGTCGACGGAGCCCTCCGGCAGCTCGACCTCATGGAACCCCCCCACGATGCACGTGGGGAACTTCGTGAAGGTGGCGACCCGGGCGGGAAGCTGCATCCCGGTCTCTGCCGCGTGGTCTCGATAGTTGAGCCCGATTCCGAACACCTGCCGGGGCCGCGGGGCGGGGGAAAGCAGCTCGCTCTCGATCAGCTCCAGGTACTCGTAGTCCTCATCGGGAGCTTCGAGATGCTTCACCCAGTGGCGGAACTCGTCCCAGCGGTCGTAGAGGGCCTGGGCGTCGGCGGCAAAACGCCCGTCCGAGTGGCGCTCGATGTCGAGTCCGCCTTCGTCGGCGACGAGAACGGCGCGTCCGGCGAGGTTGGCGAGCCGGGTCACAGAGCTCCTTTCCGGTGGCGGCCGCCGCGGCGGCGCCCAACTGTGGCTCCCCCAGGTTAGGCCGCGTGCGAAGAGATCGGTTCATTGAGCAAAGGTGCTGCACCGCCATTTACCTTGACATGCGACTCAGGAAGTACCACCATAGAGGGACCCCGGGTGCGGGACCCGTGGGCGAGGCGGTGATTCTTCCGATGTTGGCGGGCCGAATGCTGGTTGCAACGGTGAAGTTTCTCGTGCGCCCAGGCCCGCAATGTCGGTGACATCCCATCGTCGCCGGGTGGGCAAGCGGCCTGCGTACCCCATATCGGTGCTCGCAGTAGCCATGGCGACAGGGCTCGTCATGGTGCTCGGAACTTCGGTCGCCACCGTGTCGGCCGCCAGTGGCGGCGTGCTGAGCCCGAGGCGTGTGGGCGAGGCCCCGGCGCCCGGGCGTGCCGTCCGGCTCGGTCGCCTTGCCCCCTCGACGGCCATGCACGTCGACGTCGTGCTGCAGCCGCGCGACCCGGCGGCGCTCGCCTCGTACGCCGCGGACGTCTCCACTCCGGGCAATGCCCTCTACCGCCATTGGATCGCCCCCGGCCAGTTCGCCGCCAGGTTCGGTCCTACGCCGGCCGCCATCCGGGCCGTCACGGCGAGCCTGCGGTCGGCCGGGCTCCGCGTCGGCCAGATCTCGGGCGACCACCTGAGCCTCCCCGTCTCGGCTACGGCCGGGGCAGTCGCGAGGGCCTTCTCCCTCGGCTTCAACCGCTACCGCATGCCTTCGGGTCGGGTGGCGTACGCCAACACGCAGGCGCCGCTGTTCGCCGACACGATCGCCGGCTACGTGCAGGGCGTGATCGGGTTGGATTCGCTCTACCGGCCGCAGCGTCTCGGCCTGCAGCGTGTCCGCCTGACCCACTCCCTGCGATCGTCCGCCCCGTCTCCGCATTCCGACACCGGGGGCCCGCAGCCGTGTGCGGCCGCCAAGACGACGGGTGCGGAGGACGGCGCCTATACGGCGGACCAGCTGGCCTCCTCGTACCGTTTCTCGAGCCTGTACGGCGCCGGTGACGAGGGCGCCGGCATCACGGTCGCCCTCTTCGAGCTCGAGCCCAACCTGCCGACCGACATCTCCGCCTACCAGTCCTGCTACGGCACGAGCGCCTCGGTCGGCTACACCACGGTCGACGGCGGTGCCCAGCCCGGCACGGGGCCGGGCGAGGGCGAAGCCGCTCTCGACATCGAAGACGTCATCGGCCTGGCGCCGAAGGCGGCCATCGACGTCTACCAGGGCCCCAACAGCGGCACGGGCGCGTACGACACCTACAACGCCATCATCGGCGCCGACAAGGCGAAGGTCATCTCGACGTCATGGGGACTGTGCGAGCCCGAGGCCGGGTCTTCGACGATCTCGGCGGAGAACACGCTCTTCGAGGAGGCGGCCACGCAGGGCCAATCGGTCTTCGCAGCCGCCGGCGACTCGGGTTCGGAGGACTGCGGCGACGGCGACGACTCGCTCGCCGTCGACGACCCGGCGAGCCAGCCGTACGTCACCGGCGTGGGTGGCACCGAGATGACGGCCCTCGGTCCGCCGCCCACCCAGCAAGTCTGGAACGAGAGCGCCGTCGGCGGCGGTGCCGGTGGTGGAGGCATCTCGTCGTCACACGTCATGCCGTCGTACCAGTCGGGCGCACCCGCGTCCTTGAACGTGATCAACGCCGACTCCTCCGGCTCCCCCTGCGGGGCGGCGAGCGGCTCGTACTGCCGGGAGGTCCCCGACGTCTCGGCCGACGCCGACCCGTACTCCGGTTACGTCATCTACTACGACGGCTCCTGGACGGCCATCGGTGGCACGAGTGCAGCTGCTCCGCTTTGGGCGGCCTTCATGGGGCTCACGGACGCCTCCAGCAGCTGCGGTGGCGAGGCGATCGGGTTCGCCAACCCGGCGTTGTACCGGGCTGCCGCCTCCGCCTACTCGGCTGACTTCAACGACATCACCTCGGGCGACAACGACTACACGGGTACGAACGACGGCTTGTACCCGGCAGGTACCGGTTACGACATGGCGTCGGGTCTGGGCACCCCGAACGGCGCCGGCCTGGCGGGCACGCTGTGCGGTGAGGGCGCGATCAGCAACACGGTCACGGTGACGAACCCGGGCACGCAGACGACCACCATGGGAACGGCGGTCTCCCTGCAGATCTCGGGGACGGACTCGGGCGGCCTCGCCCTCTCGTACTCCGCCACCGGGTTGCCGGCAGGGCTGTCGATCAGCTCGTCCGGCCTCGTCTCCGGTTCGCCCACCACGGCCGGCTCGTCCGCGGTGACCGTGACGGCGAAGGACTCGACAGGCGCCAGCGCATCGGCCGGCTTCTCGTGGGTGGTGAATGCCCAGAGCGGCTGCCCGGCCGCCCAGCTCCTCGGTAACCCGGGATTCGAGAGCGGCAACAAGATCTGGGCGACGACGCCCGGCGTCATCCTCAGCAACGCCGAGGCGGCCGGCGTCGAAGTGGCGCAGGCGGGCAAGTACTTCGCCTGGCTCGACGGATACGGCATCCCCCACACCGACACGCTCTCGCAGCGTGTCACCGTGCCGGTGCAATGCCCGACGGCCACGCTATCGTACTACCAGCACATCGATTCGACGGAGCACTCCTCGGCGGCGGTCGACACTCTGAAGCTGGAGGTACTCAACAGCTCTGGAACCGTGCTGCAGACTCTGTCGACCTACTCGAATCTGAATGCCAACAGCGGCTACAAGTTGATCACGGTGAACATGTCCGCCTACGCAGGTGAGACCATCACGATCAAGTGGACCGGCGTGGAGACGGACATCGGCGCCGGCACGACGGACTTCTGCATCGACACCACGGCGTTCAACGTGTCCTAGCCGCCGGGCCGCCGAAGGGCCGCCGAAGCGCCTCGATACGATCGGCCGCAGCCTCGCGGGGGTGGCTGCAACGGCTGCACGGAGTGCCGTTGCGCAGACCCTGTCGATGCCGATTATCATTCGCCCTCGGTCATTGAGATGTGACTGATTACTGCGAGCCTCGGAGTGCCCGATAGGGCCTCAGAGATGAGGGGGAGGAAGAGGGCGCCCATTCGGGCGCCCTCTTTCGCGTAGCTGGACGCTTCCTGGCCGTGCATGCCCTGTGCGATTCGACAAGAGATTCACCTGCCCTGAACGTGCTTTTCCCTTGGCATCTGCGCATGCTGCCGGCCGGCCGGCCGGCCGGGCGGGCTCGGCGTCGGGCGCCTTTTCGGGGTCAGCCGCCCGTCCTTTGGCGGTCGCCGGTCTCGCCCGCGGAAGGCCCGCCAGCAAGACTCCAGCGGGATGTTGCCCGATCGCGGAACGTGACCATGGCGCTGCGAGCCGACGGCCTGTCACCCCTGGCGTGGCCGCGGGGCCGGCGGCGGTGCCTTCGGCGGCGGCAGCCAGCGCCAGGCGCCCGGCCCTCCCTCGATGCGGTACCCCTGCTGGGTCTTCTGGGCGTGGTGCATACGGCAGAGCCGGCAGAGGTTGGAGAGCTTCGTCTGGCCCCCTTTGGCGAACTCGACGATGTGGTCGATCTCGAGGTGGAAGGTGCTCGAGCAGCCGGGGACGACGCAGGTGCGGTCACGGGCGCACAGGGCCGTCTGCAGGACCGCCGGGATGGTCCGCTTGGCCGAGACGACGGCGACGACGTCGCAGCCGTCTCGGACGACGAGGCGGATCCGGGCGGTCTCCAGGTAGGACTCGACGACCGAGAGGGGGACGTGCCCGCCGCCCTCGACGACGCACTCCTCCCCCGGGCCGAGGGAGCCCCGGGCGAGGGCCTCGAGGTCGACGTGGAACAGGATGGTCGCATCCGGGCGCCCCCGGCGGGCTGGGCGCGTGGCCGCCGGCCCGCGCGAGCGGGCGCCCCCGGACGGCGGGGGCCCGGGGGCCAGGGTGGGCGCCTGCCCGCTCACGATGGCCACGAGGGCGTCGGCC
Source organism: Acidimicrobiales bacterium (assembly GCA_035623975.1). GTDB lineage: Bacteria > Actinomycetota > Acidimicrobiia > Acidimicrobiales > Bog-793 > JAKACA01. The sequence goes on from DASPSK010000298.1 coordinate 7,805, forward strand.
AGGTAGGCCTGGCGAGGCTCCCGCAGCCCGGCCCGGCGGGCGAGGTCGAAGAGGTGGTTGGCCTCGGCCTCGAGGCCGGAGAGCAGGAGCGCCCCCTCGGTCGGGGTGAGCGAGAAGCGCCCCTTGAGGGAGCCGTCGGCATCGAGCCAGGTGCGCAAGTGGCGAGCGGCGTGGATGCGGGCGTGGCGGGCCTCGTCCTCCTCGCGCGAGCGGGCGGCCGCCTCGGCCCGGTCGGCCTCGGCCCGCAGCTGGCGGAGGGAGCCGCCGCGGGCGGCCGCCAGCAGCTCGTCGGCCCGAAGGGGGTCGGCCGCCGCCCCCCGGGCCACCTCGGCCGCCTCGAAGGCCGACAGCTCGCCCGCCCTGAAGGCCTCCTCCAGCCGGGGCAGGCCCGCGAGGCGCCCGGCCGTGGAGATGAGGCGGCGGGCCTCCGCGCAGGGCTGGCCGCTCAGCTCGCCCAGCCAGCTCCCGGCCTCGAGGTGGCCGAGGCCCTCGTGGTGGCCCGTCTCGGCCACGGCCCTCGCGCAGATGGCCATGCCGGCCCCGGCCAGCTTGGAGACGGCCGAGAAGCCCTCGGTGAGCCGGGCCGCCTCGGCCCCGGAGAGGTCCGCCCCGAGCGAGGCCACGACCCCCCGCAGGAGCGACGTCGCCCTCGAGAGCTCTTCGACGAGCACGCCCGCACCTTTCTCGAAAAGACCACAGCAAAGGCGCCGAGCGCGATACCCGCCCCGCCGGAAGACCGAGGAACTCCGAGGGAGGGCCGAGGGAGGCCCAGGCCACACCGGCGGTGACGACTACGGACGAGCTTACAGAAGGGGTGTGTCACAAGAGCGAGGAGACCCATGGCGCCGCCGGGCCTGCCGTGCTCGCCGGGCCCGCCGGGCCTGCGGGCCTGCCGGGCTTGCGACCGGGTTTGCCCGCGACCGCAGTTGCCCGGCCGAAAGCCGCCAGACATCCGGACGGCATCGACGCACACTGAGTACATGACGCCGACCCCCGCGATGACCCACACGAGCCTCAAGCTCCGCCCGCTCCCGACGCCCGTCTCGCTCACGACCGGGAGCGTGCTCGTGATCGTCGACGCGCCCGATTCCTACCCGTGCCGCCGCTGCCTGCACGATGGGCTCGTGGGCGAGACGATGAGGCTGGTCTCGTATGACGCGTTTCTCGGCGTGAGCCCCTACACGGGTGCGGGCCCGATCTTCGTGCACGAGAACGGTTGCGAGCAGTTCGAGCGGTCCGAACAGTCCAAGGAACTGGACGAGCAGTCCGAGGGAGGCGGCGTGCCCGAACAGCTGCGGCGGCGGCTGCTGGCCGTGCGCGCCTACGACACCGCCCATTTCATGGTGGCTTCGGAGCTCGTCGAGGGAAGCGACCTCGAGGAGACGGCCCGTCAGATGTTCGCCAGCGCGGAGGTCGCCTACCTGCACGTCCACTTCGCCCGGGCGGGCTGTTTTGCGGTCCGCATCGACCCGGGCTGACCGGTCCCTCAGAACTCGAGGGTCGACAGCTCCGGCACGGTGCGCTCGGCACGGCTGCGGGCTTCGAGCCATCGCACCCGGTCGAGGCGGCGCGCAGGCTCGACGACGACGCGCGGATGCACGAGGGCGGCCGCCTCCGCCAGCGATGACCACACGCCGGTCGCCGTCCCGGCCAGAAAGGCAGCCCCGAGCGTGGTCGCCTCCGTGACCGGGGCTACCTCGATGCGGTGCCCGGTGGCATCCGCCAAGGCCTGCACGAACGTGGCATTGGCGCTCATGCCGCCGTCCACCCGCAGGACGTCGACACCGAGTCCCGAATCGGCGACGACGGCTTCGAGCAGATCGGCGCCCCGGTGGGCGATGCCTTCGAGCACGGCGCGGACGATCTCGCGGCGCGTCGTGCCCCGGGTGATGCCGACAACTGTGCCGCGGGCGCCGAAATCCCAGACCGGTGTCCCGAGACCGAGCAGGGCGGGAACGAAATAGACGCCACCGGCGTCGGGGACCTGGGCGGCGATCGAGTCGGTTTCGGCAGCGCTGCTGACGATTCCAAGGTCGTCTCGGAGCCATTCCACGCAGGAGCCGGCCGAGAGCATGACGGCCTCCAGCCCCCAAGTGAGCTCGCCGGCGTCGCTCCAGGCGACGATCGGGAACGTGCCGGCGGCGCCCCGCTGCTCGAATGCCGGCCGTTGCCGGCCGACGCAGCAGTCGAGCATGCCACCGGTGCCGAACGTCGCTTTGGCGCTGCCCGGCCCGAGACAACCCTGACCGACGAGGGAAGCCTGCTGGTCACCGGCAATGCCGGCAATCACCGGCGCCCCTTCGAGGGCGGAAGCCTCACCGATGACCCCCGTCGAGGAGACGAGCGTGGGCAGGACGCGGGCGGGGATGCGCAGCGCCTCGCACAGCTCCAGATCCCATCCCTCCCCGTCGCGGGTGACGAGCCCGGTGACACCCGCATTCGTGTGATCCGTCACGTGCAGGCGGCCGCCCGACAGCACCCAGGCCACCCAGGTGTCGACCGTGCCGAAGCAGAGATCGCGTTCCCGCCCGGGGTCGGCGAGGTCGAGGAGCATGGCGAGCTTCGTGGCCGACTGGTTCGGGGCGAGCCGGATTCCTTCGGATCGCAGCATCAGGCACATCCCGACCGTGCGCAGGTCCTGCCAACCGATGCCCGGTGCCACCGGCTCGCCCGAGGCCCGGTCCCACAGAATGGTCGAGGCACGCTGGTTGGCGATGCCGACAGCCTCGACGGGACCGCCGGCCTCGAGGGCAGCTCGGGCGACTTCGAGCACGGCGGCGGACATGACGCCGGCGTCGAACTCGACGAAACTCTGCGCCGGTGACACCGGCAGCACTTCGCGATGACGCACCTCGGTGACCCTGGCGTCGCTTCGGACGACGGCGGCACGCACGCCCGAGGTGCCGACGTCGACGACGAGGACGCTCATGGCTCCGCCGACCAGGGCGAAGGGCCGAAGACCGACTCGAAGGCGAGTTTGCCCGGGTTCAACACACCCGCGGGGTCGAGCGCCTTCTTCAGCGAGGCGAGAACACCGAAGCCTCCCCCGAGTGCCGCGGGCAGGTACGGGGCGCGCACGAGCCCGATGCCGTGATGGTGCGAGATGGACCCGCCGTGAGCCCGTGTGACCCCGAGCACGGCCGCCCACGCCCGGCGGTAGAAGGCCTCGCCCCACCCGTCGTCGCTGGACGCTTCCATGCCGACGAGATCGGACACCTTCTCGGGTGGGGGCCCGGGGGTTGCTGACCCCGACGGCCGGCGGCCGGCAAAGGTGAAGTACAGGCATGCCCCATCCAGGTAGGCGTGCGATTCGTGAGCCGTGGCGGCAAGGCAACCTTCGATGCCCTCGAGGGCGGAGATCGTCTCGGAGTAGATCGCAGCCAAGGCGCTCCAGGGCGCCGAGATCTCGATCGTGTCGACGACGATGCCGGCCCGCGTGACGGCGGCGAGCGCAGAAACGTCATTGCGGTGCTCGAGCCAGCGTTCCACGAGACCGTCGTCGAGGCGATCGGCGCCGGCCGAGTCGCACTCGTCGCCGAGCACCGACATGGCGGCCCCGATGACGGCCGGATCGCCCTCGTCGAGGACGATGAGGACCGTCGTGGCCGTGTCGAAGCTGCGCTTCGACTCCGGCTCGTCGTACAGGCGGACCACCGCAGGCGTCGCCCCTCGCCGGAGCGTGCGGCGAAGCACCTCGAGGCCGTCGCCGAAGCTCGAAAAGCCGTACGCCGCCCGCTCCTCGGCCGGGGGGACCGGATGGGCGCGCAGGCGGGCAGCGGTGATGATCCCGAGCGTGCCTTCGCTGCCCACGAAGAGCTGGGTCAAGTCGGGCCCCATGGCCGAGCGGGGACCGGCGCCCGCCATGGCGCCGGTGCGGATCGTCTCGGCGCTCGCGAGGACGACCTCGAGACCGGCCACCATGTCCTCGATCTTCCCGTATCGGGTGGAGTACTGCCCGGCGCCGCGGCAGGCCAGCCAACCGCCGACGGTGGCGAGGTCGATCGACTGCGGCCAGTGCCCGACGGTGAGCCCGTGGTCCGCCCGCAGCTCGCGCTCCAGATCGGGGCCGAACGTGCCGGCGGCGACGTCGACGAGGAGGGAGTCGTCATCCACGCCGAGGATCCCCGCAAGTCCGCAGACGTCGAGCAGGACTCCCCCGAAGACGGGGATGGACCCGCCGCACACGCCGCTGCGGCCGCCGGCGGCCGTGACGGGCACGCCGGACTCGGAGCACAACGCCACGACTGCGGCCACCTCACTGGCGTTGCCGGGGCGGGCGACGGCGGCGGGCCGCGCCGGCGTGGCTCCTTCGAGGGCCCAGCGGAGCGAGAGCGGCCACCAGTCCCGCCCGGCCTCTGCGGTCGCAGCCGGCGACGTGTCGAGGCTGGCGCAGGCGCCGCGAAGGCGCTCGAGCCATTCGGGGGTGATCTCGACCCGTCGCCCTCCGAAGTGCTCCTCGGCGGCAGCCGCCCCGCCTTCGAATTCGATCGGTGGCGTCGCCTGACCCGGCCTCACGCCCCGACCTCGACGCCCGGGTCGGATCGAGGTGCGGGCCGATCCGTGTTCGTAGGGCTGGCGGGCGACACCTCCGAGGCGGGCTCCTTCACGGCGGCGAGCTCGCGGTCGACGAGATCGTGCAGGGAGGCGATCTCTGCCGCGGTCCGGCTCGCGTCCCAGCCGAGCTCGGCGGCCATGAGCTCGGCCACGCCCGCCGCCGCCTCCCGACTGGCGCTCGCGTCCAGCAGCAGCGCCCGGGTCCGCCGGGAGAGGACGTCCTCCAGCCGCTGGGCCATCTCGTAGCGGACGGCGTAGACCGCTTCGGCGGCGACGTAGGGCAGGCCAGGCACGAGCGGCTGGCCGAGCTCGCTCCGCTGGGAGATGAGGCTCGCCACGGCCGGCGCCTCCCCTCCGTAGCGTCGGGCGAGGGCGGCCGGAGAGCCGAGAGAGCCGAGAGAGCCGGGAGAGCCGGCGCCCTCAGCGCCGCGTAGCTTCAGCCGTTTCGTCGGCGAGGGCCCCAGCTTGCGCCCGAGGACCTGGCCGACGGCGGCGACCGTGTCCTCGGCCATCTTCCGGTAGGTGGTGAGCTTGCCGCCCGTGATGGTGACGAGGCCGTCGGAGGACACGATGACCCGGTGGCGCCGGGAGAGGTCGGCCGTGCGCTCACTTGGCGCCCTGTGGTGCGGGGTGGCGGCGAGCAGAGGCCTCAGCCCCGCCCAGGCCGCCGTGACATCGGCTCGGCTGATGGGCTCCGTCACGACCGAATTGACGGCGGCGAGAAGGTAGTCGACATCGTCGCCGGCGACCTCGGCATCGTCCAACTCGCCCGTGTAGTCGGTGTCGGTCGTGCCGAGGTAGGTGTAGTCGCCCCAGGGGATGACGAAGATGGACCTCCGCTCGCCCGCCGGGAGAACGGCGGCGACGTCGCAGGGCAGCTTGGACCGCCCCACCGTCAAATGGACGCCTTTGGCAGGGCGCAGCTCATGAAAAAGGACTCCGCTGTCGAGCGAGCGCACCTCGTCGGCCCAGACTCCGGTGGCGTTCACCACGACTTTCGCCCGCACTTCGAAGGACTCCTCGCCGCCCGCCGGCCCGAGGGCGCCCTCGAGAGCCAGCGGCACGACGCGGGCGCCGCGGATACGGCCGGAGGAGTCCGTCAGCAGGCTCGTCTCCGCTGCGTAGTTGGCGGCCACTGCGCCGTGCTCGAGGACGGCCGTGCGCGCCACGGTGAGGGTGAGGCGGGCATCGTCGGCGCGGGCGTCGTAGTAGAGAAACCCGGCCACGACGCGCCCTCGCCGCAGTGTCGGCAGATGGGCGTAGATCTCCTCGGCGCTCACCTTGGCGTGGCGCTTGCCGATGCGCCATCCGCCGCCGATGTCGTAGAGCCACAACGCCACCGAGAACCCCTTGACGATGCTCTTGTCGACGACGCCGCCTCTTCCGAAGAGCGGGATGAGGAAGGTGAGCGGCTCGACCAGGTGGGGCGCGTTGCGCAGGAGCCGGTGGCGTTCCACGAGGTTCTCGTGGACGAGGAGGAACTCCTTCTGTTGCAGGTAGCGAAGGCCGCCGTGGACGAGCTTGGAGGACTTGGACGACGTGCCCGAGGCAAAGTCGGCGCGCTCCACGAGCGCCGTACGCAGGCCGCGGGCGGCGCTGTCGAGGGCGACGCCCGCACCGGTGATGCCGCCGCCGATGACGAGGACGTCGAAGTCCTCCGAAGCGAGCCGCTGGAGGGCGACGCCGCGGTCGAAACTCGTATGAGGTCGTTTCATGATCGTCGCAAGCCTGCCATACGGTGCTTTCTAGCCCGCGCGGGTCGGCTCACCAGTTGGGCGCCGCCCGAGACCCGCTCGCGGGCGGCGTGGGCAGCTGGCGAGCGCCGCCCTCGTGACCCTGTGATTAGAGTAAGGCCAAGATTAGATTGACTATTGATCGATACACGGGAGGGCATCGTGCCGGAACTCGCGCACAGCCAGACGGAAGCCAACCTGAAAGTGGCGTTCGCCGGCGAGAGCCAGGCCAACCGTCGTTACCTCTACTTCGCCCAGGTCGCCGATATCGAAGGCCAGCCTGACATCGCCGCCCTCTTCCGCTCCGTCGCCGAAGGCGAGACGGGGCACGCGTTCGGTCACTTCGACTTCCTGAAGGCTGTCGGCGACCCGGTGACGGGCGAGCCGGTCGGGAGCACGGCCGACAACCTGCGGTCTGCTATCGCCGGTGAGACCTATGAGTACACGGAGATGTACCCGGGCTTCGCCCGGACCGCCCGCGAGGAGGGCTTCGACGACGTCGCCGAGTGGCTCGAGACGCTGGCGCGTGCCGAGAAGAGCCACGCCGGGCGCTTCACGAAGGGCCTCGAGACGCTCTCCGAGTGACGACCGACCGAGGGCCGGCCATGCAGAGCGACCCGGCCTCGACGCCTTCGGGGGCCCGCGAGCTCACCCTCGGCGACATCGCGGATCTCCACACCTATGAGCGCGGGCGCGAGGAGTTCCGTCGCCAAGTCACCGAGTTGAAGCGGCGGAGGCGGGTAGCCCTCGGGCCACTCGTCACGGTCGTGTTCGAGAACCGCACCACGGTCCTCTTCCAGATCCAGGAGATGGTGCGCGCGGAGCGCATGATGACCGACGAGCAGGTGCAGGCGGAGCTCGACGTCTACAACCCCCTCATCCCGGCCGCCGGGGAGCTGTCCCTCACGCTCTTCATCGAGCTGCGCAGCGACGCCGAGCTGCGGACGTGGCTCCCGAAGCTTGTGGGCATCGAGAGTGCCCTCGTGCTCAGGATCGGCCGGGGCGAGCCGATAATCGTTAAGGCGGCCGTCGACCCGGCGCATGCCGCCCAGCTGACTCGAGAGGAGGTGACGGCATCAGTTCACTACGTGCGCTTCGTGCTCGATGCCGCCGAGCGCCAGGCGTTTCTCGCGGGTCCCGTGAGCATCGCCGTCGCGCATCCCGCTTACAACTACGAGACGGAGCTGTCGTCCGAGACGACGGCGTCGCTCCTCGCCGATTGGGAGGTCGGGCCGGCAGCAGGCTGAGAACGCCGGCGAGGCGCGGGAGGCGAGAATGCTACAGGTTTTCTCGCCGGACCATTGACAGCTGTGTAAGCATCGTGGATAATCGTTTTTCCTGGCCGGCGGAGGCCCGCTCGTGTAGGTACGCGTGGGAGAGTCAGGAACCTCAGTCATGGTGTCGGGTTGTTCGCCGCGGCACGCACCCAAAGTGAAAGTGAACCAGCAATGAACGCCACGTGGCGCCAGCGAGCGGCCTGCCGGGGCCTCGACCCGGACATCTTCTACCCGGTGTCTGATGAGGACGCCTGGGAAGCAAAGGCTGTCTGCGATGCCTGCCCGGTGCGTCAGCCCTGTTTGGAGCACGCGTTGGCGGGACGCGAGCGTGAGGGTGTCTGGGGTGGCCTCACGGAGCGGGAGCGCCGCCGGGTGCTGCGCCAGCGCCGCAGGACGGCCTGACCGCCGGCTGCATCCGCCCCCGACGTCTGGTGCAGCCTTACTCCCGTTCCGGGACAGGATTCGGCAGTCTCATGACAGTTTCCGTCCCAAAGAGAAGGTGACGACTAACCTCCTGCTGTGGACTTCGAACTCTCCGAAGAGCTGGCTGCACTGCAGGAGACGGTGCGCCGCATCGCCAAGGACAAGGTGCAGCCTCGTGCCCGCGAGATCGACGAGACGGGCGAGTACCCCGATGACCTCTTCG
>DASPSK010000312.1:0-5583 GCA_035623975.1 Acidimicrobiales bacterium
ATCTCGAGGCCGTCCGCCAGGACGGTCACCGGGCCGTGCTCGTCACCTCCGGGGCAGTGACGGCGGGCGTCGCCGCCCTCTCGCCCGGAGGGGTGCGCCCGAGCGACCCCGTCACCTTGCAGGCGCTCTCGGCCATCGGTCAGCACAGGCTCATGCGCGTGTACGCCGACGCCTTCGCCGCCCTCGGTCTGCTCGTGGGTCAGGTGCTGCTGGCGCCGCTCGACTTTGGCCACCGCCAGCGCTATCTGCACGCCCGCGAGACCCTGCAGCGCCTGCTCGAGCTCGGCGTCGTGCCCATCGTGAACGAGAACGACGCCATCGCCGATGACGAGATCCGTTTCGGCGACAACGACCGCCTGGCGGCGCTCGTCGCCCATCTCATCCGGGCGGATGTCCTCATCCTCCTCACGGACACAGCCGGCCTGTTCAGCGCCGACCCGAGACTCGACGAGGACGCCACGCTGATCGAGTCGGTCATCGAGATCGACCACGAGCTCGAGGCCGCCGCCGGCGGTCCCGGCACCGACGGGGCACGAGGGGGCATGGCGTCCAAGCTGGCGGCCGCCAAGATGGCGGCCTGGTCGGGCGTGCGCACGGTCATCGCTGCCGCCGACCGCCCCTCCGTCCTCACCGACGCCGTCGCCGGCACGTCCGGGGTCGGCACGGTCTTCCTGCCGCACGAGCGGTCCTTGCCCGCCCGCAAGCTCTGGATCGCCTTTGCCCTCAAGCCGGCAGGAGTCCTCAAGGTGGACGCGGGTGCCCGCCAGGCCCTCGTGGAGCGGGGCACGAGCCTGCTGGCGGCGGGGGTCACGGGGGTGGAGGGGGGTTTCGGGGACGACGACGCTGTCGAGATCGTTGGTCCGGACGGCCTCGTCTTCGCGAAGGGCATCGTCAAGGTGGCCGCCGCCCGAGCGGGCGAATGGCTCGGGCGGCGGACCTACGAGCTCCCGGCCGACCTGCCGGACGAGGTCGTCCACCGGGACGACCTCGTGCTGTTGACCGACGTCTGATCCCCTTGCTCCGCTGGGATCTGGCGGCTACCCGCGGCGGTGGGGCTGGGACCCCGCCGGCCCGATGTCCGGAGGGCGCTTCAGGCCGAAGACGTCCCGCAGGGCCGACATGGCCGCCAGCTCCCCGCACCGGCCGTGCACGCCCGGGCCGGGCGCCGTCGAGGACGAGCACAGGTACACGCCGGGCACGCCCGTGCGGTAAGGGTTCCAGGTGGCGGCCGGGCGGGCGAAGGTCTGCCGCAGGTCCTGGGTACCGGCACCGATGTCGCCCCCGACGTAGTTGGGATCGTGCTCCTCGGCCTCGGCGGCCGTGCGCACGGAGGTGGCGAGCACGAGGTCGCGCCAACCAGGAGCGAAACGGTCGATCTGCCGGCCGATCGCCTCGCTCCGATCGAGCGTCGAGCCGGCCGGCACGTGGCAGTACGCCCAGAGGGTGTGCTTACCCGCCGGTGCCCGCGTCGGGTCGACGACCGAGGGCTGCATGGCCAGCACGTAGGGACGTTCCGGATGGCGGCCGGCGGCGACGTCCGCCTCGGAGGCCGCCACTTCCTCGAAGGTGCCGCCCACGTGCACCGTACCGGCCCGCCGGCATGCTTCGGCTCTCCACGGGACCGGCCCGTCAAGGGCCCAGTCCACCTTGCAGACGCCCGCTCCGTAGCCGAAGCGCGCGGCTCGGCGGCGCTGGCGGGGCCCTAGGAGGTCGCCGGCGAGCTCGACGAGGGCCCGCGGCGTCACATCGAGGAGGACGGCCTTCGCAGGCGGGAGCTCGGCGAGGGAGGTCACCCGCTCGCCGAGCCGGAGCTCGCCCCCGCGAGCCTCGATCGCTTCCACCATGGCGGAGACGAGGCCGGCGCTACCGCCCTCGACGACCGGGAACCCGACCGCCTGGGCGAGCATGGCGAGCAGCAGGCCGACACCGCCCGTCACCGGGCGATCGAGAGGGACCATCCCGTGGGCGGCCACGCCGGCGAACAGGCCCCGCGCCTCATCGGTGGAGAACCGCCGCGAGAGGGCCGCCGCCGACCTGACAGCCAGCAGCCCGAAGCGGCCCACCGCCAGGGGGTGACCGGGCACGGCGCGCATGGAGGAGAGGGCGGCGTCGGTGATGGCGGCGTGATGCTGCAGGATCGGCCCGAAGAGGCGCTGCCACCGCTCGGCATCCTCCCCGAGACCGGCAGCCGTCGCAGGCAACGACGGCAGAACGGCGCCGGCTCGGCCCCCCTCCAGGGGATGGGCGAAGGCGACCTCGGGCTGTAGCAGGCGGACTCCTCGGGAGGGGAGGTCGAAGCGGCGGAAGAAGCCCGAGGCGACGGCGAGGGGGTGCCCCGAGGAGCAGACGTCGTGACGGAAGCCGGGAAGGGTCAGCTCTTCGGTCCGGCAGCCCCCGCCCGGGGTCGGCCCCAGCTCGTAGACGCGCACCCCGAGACCGGCGGCGGAGAGCACAACTGCGGCCGCCAGGCCGTTCGGGCCGGCGCCGACGACGACGGCATCGAGCTGGGCGCTCACGGCGCCTTCCAGCGCCGAGAAGGGTCGCCTCTGGCCGCAAGCCGCGGCCGGGCCCCCGCCAGGGCACTGGTGAGCGCCGACGCCCCTCGGCTCATGTCGATGCCCTTTCTCTGAAGGTAGTAGCGCAGCAGCCTTCGAGCCGTCACTGGCCAAGGCCAGCTGCTGCGACTCTGGCGCGAGCCCTCCAAGGTATATCCTTCGGCCGCCGAACCCCCTGGGGCGGGGAGGACTCAGAGGCCCTCGTGACCGCCGTCGAGTCGGCCCTCGAAGGCAGCCTCTCGGCTCAGATCAAGCACGCAGGGCACAAGACGCGTGCCGCCGCCGAGTACGCCGCCGCCGTCGGCGAACGGGCCCGGGTCGGAGGCGTGGTCCTCTTCCGCCACAGGCCTGATCGGACCGACGACGAGCTCGATGAGATCGCTCGGCTCACGCGCGCAATCCCGTTCTGGAGAGTGGTGGGGACATATATGTCCCAAACCACCCCCAGTTCGAGCCGCAGGCCTCCCCCCGCCCCGAGAAACCCCCCGCCGCGCCCACTGCCGGCGCTGTGTGGGGGCCAACCACAGGACTCGAGAACCCTCCGCCAGCGCCCGGTGGGGGGCCGGGCTCAGGACTCGAGGAGCCCGTCGCGCTCGGCTGCCGCCAGGACGGCGGCGGCGAAGGACCAGAGCGGCGAGGACGCCTCGCCGATGCGGGAGTTGACCGCATAGACCTGGCCGGCGCGGATGCCGTGCTCCCGCCACGTGCGGGCGTCCACCGCCCGGTTCATCATGAGGGGAAGCAGGCGATCGATGGCGGCTGCCATGCGGGCGAGCGGGGTCTGGCGTGCTTCGAACTCCTCCCAGAGACCGCTGAAGGTGTCCCGCTGGTCGTCCGGCAGGAGACCGAAGATCCGCTCTGCGGCCGCCTTCTCCCGCACGACCTTGTCCGCCTGGGCGTCGGCGTCGGCGTAGATGAAGGTGTCGCCGGCGTCGATCTCGACGATGTCGTGCACGGCGAGCATGAGGGCGAGGCGGACGGGGTCGACCGGCTCGTCGGCGTGTTCGGCGAGCAGGAGGCCTGCCAGCATCACGTGCCACATGTGCTCGCCGTCGCTCTCGAGGCGGGAGCCATCGGTGATGTAGGTACGCCGCGGGACTGACTTGGCCCGGTCGAGCTCGAGCACGAAACGCAACTGCCGCGCCAAGCGTTCATCCCCGCCCGCAGCTTCGAGCGCCTCCTCCAGCCAGTCCATGCCCCCATCATGGACCACCCCGGCGCGCCCGAGGGCGGGCAGGGGTTAGTTTGGCGGCGATCCCCAGCTCGCCGGAGGCACCGCGTGACCCTCGACATCACCCCCGATGCGTTGTTCGTCCCCACCGACGAGCGCGGGAGGCAGTTGCATGACAACGAGGCGACGCTCTGGTCGCCCCCGGGACGAAAGGCCGATGGCACCCTCGTGCCCGGTACCGTGCAAGAGGCAGCTCCAAGCGGAGTCAAACTTCTCGATCTCGATGGCCTCCTCGACGAGCTCGGTGCGCGCATCTTCGTGGCCGAGCCCGACGCCGACACACCGAAGCTCGTGGCCGAGACGGGCTGGTCCGTGCGGGCGGCTGCCAGCTTCGCCCTCGCCTGTGCTGAGCACGTCATCAGAACCGGCTCGGCCTCGGCGGAGGTCGCCAGCACGCTGGGTGACGTCGTGACGGCCGCCCGCAAGTGGCTGGATGAGGCCGACGACGCCGACACCGGGCTCCTCGGACGCTATGCCCGCCTCGCGCTCGCCCGCCGCCTGCGGCGCCAGGGCGACCAGGTCGCCCACCTCGCCTTCGACCTTGCCATCGACGACGAGGCCGCCGGCGTCGACATCTTCGACGACCCCAACTGGACGGCGGTCGCCGCCACCCGCGACGCCGTGCTGGCGGCCGTGGAGGCTGTCCGCCACGACTCCGGCCCGCACCTCATCGGGGCAGAGAGCACCCGTTATGAGGAGGGGACCGCCGGCGACCCCGTCAGCGCCACCTTCGAAACCCCCTGGGGGCCGTTCCACACCGGCACCCGCAAGGCATCCGTGCCGGCCTGGGTGGCGGCCACGGAGGCGGCCGAGCGCGCCCGCCAGTCGGCTGGCGACGCCGGCGGGGCAGATGCGGGCGCAAGCGAGCGCGTCTGGCAGCGAGACCTGCTCCTGCAGGCGTTGCGGGGCAGCTGAGCGCCCGCCGGTAGCTTGTCCCATGCCTGAGGGCCCTTCCGTGTCGGCCGCGCTCGAGACCCTCGGCCGCCGCTCGGTGGCGGCCGCCCGCATCGTGCGCCTCGCTCGGAGCGAGCAGAAGGACGAGGCGCTCACGCAGGCGGCCGAGTTCCTCCTCGCTCGCGCAGGCGACATCCTCGCTGCCAACAGTGCCGACCTCGGGCGCGCCGAGGCGGCCGGTGCGAGCGTCACCGTCATCGATCGGCTCCGCCTGAACGAGGCACGCCTCGGCGCCATGGCGGCCGGCCTGCGCACCATCGCCGCCCTGGCCGACCCGGTCGGAGAGGTCGTCGAGGGGCATGTCCGCCCGAACGGGCTGCGGGTCGAGCGGGTGCGCGTGCCCCTCGGAGTCGTCGGCGTCATCTACGAGAACCGGCCGAACGTCACCTCCGACGCGGCGGGGCTCTGTCTGAAGGCCGGCAACGGCGCCCTGTTGCGCGGCTCCTCCGGAGCCCTCGAGTCCAACAAGGCGGTCGCGACGGCGTTGCGCGAGGGCGCCGTCAAGGCGGGCCTGCCCGCCGACGCCGTCCTCCTCGTCGAGGACACCCGCCACGAGACGGCCGAGGAGTTCGTGCGCCTGCGGGGGATGATCGACTGCCTCATCCCCCGGGGCGGGCGGGCGCTCATCGACATGATCCTCGAGAAGGCGACGGTGCCCTTCGTGCTCGACGGTGACGGCAACTGCCATGTCTACGTCGACGCCGCCGCCGACCCCGAGATGGCCGAGCGGATCATCGTGAACGCCAAGACGCAGCGGCCGAGCGTCTGCAACGCCGCCGAGTCGCTCGTGATCCACGCCGCCATCGCTCCCAGCTTCCTCCCGGGGATCGCCGCCCGCCTCAA
>DASPSK010000317.1:0-4224 GCA_035623975.1 Acidimicrobiales bacterium
CGCCGGGCTGGGTCTGATCAATCGTGGCATGACGGCCCGTCGGCGGCCGGTCGCTTCCCAGGGCGGCCGGTCCCGCCGTTGGCCTCACGCTCGGCGACTAGCATCGCCCTCTCGGGTGCAGTCCTAGGCCCGGGTTGCCTCGGGTAGCGGCTCCGGCGAGATGCTGGCCGAAGTTGGACAATACCGGCAGCAAAGTGCAGGTCAGAGATATACGGGCTGTGGCGCAGTTTGGTTAGCGCGCTTGACTGGGGGTCAAGAGGTCCCGGGTTCAAATCCCGGCAGCCCGACCAGTAAAGTCCAGTTCACGGCTTTGGAGGCCGATCTCCGAGCAGGTTGCGAGCGCCGGTGCAACCATTTTCCAACCCGAAGTCCCGCCGCAGCTACTTCGAGCCGTCGATCGTCGCAGCCACCTGGGCCGCCGCGGCGAGGTCGGTTGCCGCAGTCACGTGGCTGTAGATGTCGCTTGTGATGGCGATGCCCGAGTGGCCGAGGCGCTCGCTGACGACCTTCATCGGCACCCCTGCCTCGAGGGCGGCCGTGGCGTGGCCGTGACGGAGGGCATGCAACTTGATGACGGGGAGGCCCGCCGCCTTGGCGCGCTCGGCGAGCAGCGTCGTGAAGCGCTGCGGGTGATACGGCGACCCGTCCTCGTGCACAAAGACGAGACCGTCGTCTGAGCGCGCCTTGCCGTACGCGAACATCTCCTCGGTCTGACGGACCCGGCACGCCCTGAGCGCCGCCACCGTGGCCGGGTCGAGCCCGACGGCCCGCTTCCCCTTCTCCGTCTTCGGCGAACTCTCGACGACCTGGTAGCCGACCGTGACCCGTGTCCCGCGAACGTGGAGGACGCCGCCATCGAGGTCGACGTCCCGCCAGCGCAGGCCGGCCAGCTCGCCCCGACGCAGCCCCGTCATGATGGCAAGGCGCCAAAGCGGGTAGGTGCGGTCGTCCCGCTGGCTGTCGAGGAAGGCCCGCGTCTCGGCGGCCGTCCAGACGGTGGGCGCCTTAGCCTTGTGCTTCGGGCGGGCGGCACGCACGGCGGCGTTGTCGGCCGGGTTGCGGGAGATGAGCTCGAGGTCGACGGCGGACTTCAACAGCTTGTGCACGGTGACCCCGGCGACCTCGACGGTACGGTCGCCGATCCCGGCGGCTCGGAGCTCGTCGAGCCACTCACGCAGCCGCAGGGGCGACAGGTCGCGGAGGCGGACGGCGCCGAGGTGGGGGAGCAGGTACCGCTCGGCCGAGCGGCGGTACATGGCGACCGTGGTCGGGCGGAGGCCGCCCGCTTCTAGTCCGGGGAGCCATGTCTTGGTCACGAACTCGGCGACGGTCAGCGCCGAGGGCTCGACGTAGCGGCCGGTGTCAAGCTCGGTGAGGAAAGCGGTCCGGGCCTTCTCGGCAAGCTTGCGGGTCGGGTAGCCCGAGTGCCACTTGCGGATGCGCTTGCCGGCAGCGTCCCGGCCGAGGTCGAGCACGATCGAGTAGTTGGCGCCTCGCTTGAGTACCTAGCCACGCTCCGGGACGAGACAGGGGAGGAGCAGCAGTGAGCGGCGGCGACCCGCTTCTGCTGGCTGGGCACATGAGTTGTCGGCGCTGTGGTGCGATCGGCTGGCCCGAGGATGCTACCTGGCTCGCTGACGATCTGATCGTCGCTGTGTACCTCCCGGGCTGCGTTCACATCAAGGAGCTGACTCGCATCACTCGGCCGAGCGAGCTGCAGCCGGACAGCCGCTGCATGGGCACCTGCGCAAGCGGCGCTCGGTGTGGGCGACGGACTGTGCGCGGAGCCTGGTGCGCCCAACATGTTCCCGACCGAGAGGCGCGGCAATGAAGGTCCAGGCTGCAACCAACCACGCCGCCGAGCGGCCGATCCGTGAGGAGAGGGAGTCGCCCGCTCCCAGACGGCCAGCCGCGCACCATTTGATGGGCGACCTCATGCAAGAGGCGAATGACCCCTGACCTCATGGAGACCCGCCGGTGCACCGCGACATCGAAGCAGTCGGGAATCCGCTGTAAGCGCCTCGCCTCCCCCGGCACGAACGTGTGTGTCATGCACGGTTCAAGAGCCCCGCAGGTCAGGCGGAGGGCTGCCGAGCGGGTCCTGGAAGCCGAGGGGCGCGCCCTGCTGGCCCGTCTCGGTCAGCCAGAGCCGATTGGCCACCCTGTCGAGGAGCTGCTGAAGGTCGCCGCCGAGGACCTGGCATGGCTGAGGGTGCTCCGTGAGCGCCTCGCTGAGCTGCCTCTCGACACGACCGACCGTGCAGGGGTGGAGCGGGAAGCGGCAGTGGTCTCCCGCTACGAACGTGCCCTCGAGCGGAACGGTCGCGTGCTCACCGAGATGGCCCGCATGGATGTCGAGGTCAGACTCCGCCGCCTCGACGAAGCCCGTGCCGAGGTCATCAGCAGGGCCTTGCAAGCCGCCATCAGCCGGTCTGGCCTGCCAAGCGAGTACGTGCCCTTGTTGAAGGATGCTCTCGTCGCAGAGCTGCGCGCCATCGAGGATCGCCTGTGAGCCGCGCCTCCGAGATGGCTGCTTCCTTGTTGGAGCACGAAGCTGGTGCTCGGTGTGGTGCCTGCGGCGGCACCCACGTCTCCTCGCCCGCTGAGCTGGAGCGTCTCAAGAGCAGGTCCTGCCTGTGCTGCCCGCGGTGCCTGGTTGCCTTCGGCGAGCGATTCGCTCGTCTCCACCCCGATCTTGTGGCGTCTCGCCATGGCCGCCGGGTAATCACGAGCGAGGCACTGGCCGAGGCGACCCGGCGGCTGGAGGCCGAGACGGCTGAGCTCCTACAGGAGTAGCCCGGTCGGAGCGGGGCAGTACATCACGCTGTGCCCTCATTGCGCTTGTCGGCAAGCAGTGTCCCGTCTTCCATCGGGTCTCTGTCGCATGTGACACTTGCCACATGCACTGCCTCTTGTGTGGACACGACCGCAAGGCAAGCAGGGAGCACGTCATCCCCCGGTGGGTTGAGCGAGCCTTTGCCATCGATGGGCCCGTGCAGATACTGCGCGGAGAAGGAGTCGGGATGCCAAAGGCGAAAGTCCACCATCGTCCGACACTCAGCCTCACGCTTGACCGAAGCGTCTGTGAGCAATGCAACAATGAATTTCTCGCCGGTCTCGAAAGGGCCATACAGCCGCTCCTAGAGCCGATGATGCTCCGGCATGAGTCGACGACGCTCGAACTCTCAGACCAAGGGTTGCTCGCCACGTGGGCAGTGAAGACGGTCTACCTTCTCGAACTCGCCTTTCGTCAGCACTACCCGCGGGCGCGGCCGATACCGGGCTATGTCGCATCCGATGTGGAACTGGCATGGCTTCGTGAGCGGAGAGAACCGCCTCCCCGCGCCAGAGTCTGGCTCGGCTGTTTCGATGCAATGAAAACAACCGCAGTCATGTACGAGCCATCCGAGGCACCGGTACCTGTTGTGCCGAGGGGTGAACCGGTAATAGGTCACCTCACCAGCTTTAGCCTCGGGTACGTGGCGTTGCAGGTATTTTCGATCGATTTCGTTCGCGCCGACAGCGCGGGCGCGGTGCAGTTTCAGCCTCCTGACCCACCGCCCAGGCTGAGGGGTGCCGTCTTGCCACTATGGCCCACTCGCCTTCGCCGCCTTCCGTGGCCACCACCAGCTTTCCCCCACGACGATTGGAATATGTTCGTGACCTGGGGTGGCAGTCTGCGATGAATCGTCAGCAGCGTGGTTCGCCGCCAGGGTGACCAGAGGATGAATACGGGCTCCCGTTCAGCTTCAGCGCGAGCCAGGCGAGGGAACTCTGAGGACACCGTTGGAGTCCCTTCCCCGCCATCTCGCCGCTCCTAGAGCGCCGGAACGAGGCTGCGACTATTGCCGACGCGGCGGGGCGCCTCCACCCGGTGGAAGCCGGCGGCGGGGCGCCTCCACCCGGTGGAAGCCGGCGGCGAGGTGCCCACCTAGCGAACGTGTGGGTTGGCCGCGTCAAACTGCTGAAGAGCTTGAGCGGGGTCACCGCCCTGTCGAGATTGCGCAATCGCCTCGAACAGGCGAAGCAACAATGCTCCGCAGCTCTCGGCCAGTACGGCCGTCCGTTCAAGCTGCTCCAGATCAATGGCATTGCTGCTTGTGCCACTCTTGGTTTGCCCCAACGAGTGCCACTTGTAGAACTCTGACCAGTCGATGCCTTCGGGCTTTACCGCCGAGATATTGAAATCGACCCAGGAGTGTGCCAGTGCCGCCCTCGCCTCAT
>DASPSK010000329.1:0-11241 GCA_035623975.1 Acidimicrobiales bacterium
TCATCCATGAGCGTTTCGAGGCCGCCCGCAAGGAAGCCGCCGCCCGCGATCTCCGCGGGCCGTTCGCGGGCGTCCCCGTCCTCTTGAAGGATCTCGGCGCCGCCCAGGCGGGCGAGCCGCTCCACCTCGGCCTCGGTTTCCTCAAGGAGGCGGGCTATCGGGCGCCGGTCGACAGCTTCATCACCGAGAAGTTGCGCGCCTCCGGCTGCGTCATCCTCGGGCGCACGAACTGCCCGGAGATGGGGACGACGATCACGACCGAGCCGCGCGCCTACGGCCCGTCGCGAAACCCATGGAACACCGACCACACGACAGGCGGCTCCTCTGGCGGGTCGGCAGCGGCCGTGGCCAGCGGCATGGTGCCGGCGGCGCATGCCAATGACGGCGGTGGCTCCATCCGCATCCCCGCCTCGAACTGCGGCCTTCTCGGGCTGAAGCCGAGCCGCGGCCGTGTGAGCCCGGGGCCGGAGCCGAACGAGGCGTCCTGGGCGGGATCGACGATCGACCACATGCTCACGCGCACCGTGCGTGACTCGGCCGCCATGCTCGACGTCCTCACCGGCCGGATGCCCGGCGACCTCTTCGTCGCCCCGCCGGCGTCGCGTCCTTTCGCGGCGGAGGTCGGCGTCGAGCCCGGGCCGCTCAAGATCGGCTGGCTCGACCACCCCGCCCAGGAAGGCATCGCCCCCGACGCGGAGTGCGCCCTCGCCGTCTACGAGGCCCGCGACCTTCTCGAGTCTCTCGGCCACGAGCTGCACGAGGCCTATCCCGAGGCTCTGGGCGATCCCGAGTTCACCCGCCACTTCCTCACGCTCGTCACGACGGCTGTGGCGGCCGACCTCGAGACCTGGAGCGAGGTCCTCGGCCGCAGGATCGATCCCTCCGAGCTCGAGCCCGACAACCAGACCTTCCAGATGCTCGGCTCCATGGTGCCGGCGGCGGCCTACCTGCGCTCGGAGCAGTGGTTCGAGGCATGGCGCCGGAGGCTGGCGAAGTACTGGAGCCATGACGGCTACGACCTGCTGCTCACGCCGGTCCTCAACATGACGCCGGCCCGCATCGGCGAGCTCTCCGAGCCGGTCCGCGGGCAGCAGCGAGTCATCGAGGCCCTCCAGTACACGGCCCAGTTCAACGTCAGCGGCCAGCCCGCCGTCTCCCTCCCGCTCCACTGGACACCCGGCGGGCTCCCCGTCGGCGTGCAACTCGTGGCCGCCTATGGTCGAGAGGACATCCTGCTTCGGGTAGCGTCTCAGGTTGAGCAAGCGGCGCCATGGGCGGAGCGCAGGCCAGCGGTGCATGCGTGACGGCTCTTTGGGCGGGAAAGCTCGGAGCCGGGTGACCTTCTGAACGACATGCCCACAGCGCGATGACTACCTACCGGCTCTCCCATCTGGGCGCGCTCGAAGCCGAGGCCATCTACATCATCCGGGAGGTCGTGGCCGAGTTCGAGAAACCCACCCTCCTCTTCTCCGGCGGCAAGGACTCCGCCGTCCTCCTGCACCTCGCTGTCAAGGCGTGCTGGCCGCAGCGGCTGCCGTTCCCCGTCGTGCACGTCGACACGGGGCACAATTTCCCCGAAGTGATCGCCTACCGTGACCGCCAGGTGGAGACCCTCAGCCTCCGCCTCATCGTCGGGTCCGTGCAGGAGGACATCGACCGCGGGCACATCATCGAGCACCCGACGCCGGGTGCGACGCGCAACCGCCTGCAGACCTTCACGCTCTTGCGGGTGCTGGAGGAAGGCGGCTACGACGCCGTCTTCGGCGGCGGCCGGCGCGATGAGGAGAAAGCGCGGGCAAAGGAGCGGGTCTTCTCGCTGCGTGACGAGTTCGGTCAGTGGAACCCGCGGACGCAGCGGCCGGAGCTGTGGAACATCTACAACACGCGGCACCGCCCCGGTGAGCACTTCCGCGTCTTCCCGCTCTCGAACTGGACCGAGCTCGACATCTGGCAGTACATCGAGCAGGAGTCCGTGCCCCTGCCGGAGATCTACTTCGCCCACCGCCGCCCGGTCTTCCGCCGTGGTGGCATGCTCTTGGCGGTCGGGCCCTACAGCCAGCCCACCTTGCGGGACGAGGCCCCCTTCGAAGCCACCGTCCGCTACCGCACCGTCGGGGACATGACCTGTACGGCCGCCGTCGAGTCGAGTGCGGTCACCCCGAGCCAGGTCATCAAAGAAACCGCCATCAGCCGCGTGAGCGAGCGTGGGGCGACGCGAGCCGACGACCGTTTCTCGGAGGCGGCCATGGAGGACCGCAAACGGGAGGGCTACTTCTAGATGGAGCTCCTCCGCTTCGCCACGGCCGGCTCGGTCGACGACGGCAAGTCGACACTGATCGGGCGGCTGCTCTTCGACTCCAAGCAGGTGTTCGAAGACCAGCTCGAAGCCGTCGAGGCCTCCAGCGTGGCGCGAGGCGACGAGTACACGAACCTCGCCCTCCTCACCGACGGGTTGCGGGCCGAGCGCGAGCAGGGCATCACGATCGACGTCGCCTACCGCTACTTCGGCACGCCGAAGCGCAAGTTCATCATCGCCGATACGCCCGGGCACACCCAGCACACGCGCAACATGGTGACCGGCTGCTCCACGGCCGACCTCGTGGTGCTCCTCGTCGACGCCCGCGTGGGGCCGACCGAGCAGACCCGCCGCCACGCCACCGTCGCCTCCCTGCTGGGCATCCGCCACCTCGTGCTCTGCGTCAACAAGATGGACCTTGTCGACTGGGAGCAGAGACGCTTCGAAGACATTCGCCGCGAGTTCGACGACTTCGCCACCCGGTTGCAGGTGACGGACCTCACGAGCATCCCCATCTCCGCCCTCGTGGGCGACAACGTCGTCGAGCGCTCACGGGAGATGAAGTGGTACGACGGCCCCGCCCTCCTCCACCACCTCGAGGAAGTGCACATCTCCTCGGACCGCAACCTCATCGACTTCCGCTTCCCCGTGCAGCGGGTCGTCCGCCCCATCTCCTCGAACGAGCTGCACGATTTCCGCGGATATGCCGGCCAAGTGGCGAGCGGCGTGGTCCAGGTGGGGGATCCGGTCGTGGTGCTGCCGTCGGGTTTCTCTTCGAGGGTCGAGGCGATCGAGAGCGCCGACGGACCGCTCGAGGAGGCCTACGCACCCATGTCGGTGCTTCTCCGCCTCGCCGACGACCTCGACATCTCCCGGGGTGACATGCTCTGCCGTCCCCACAACCAGCCGAGCGCCGGCCAGGACCTCTCCGCCATGGTCTGCTGGATGTCGGAGGAGCCGCTGCGGCCGGGCGCCAAGCTGTCCCTGAAGCACACGACCCGCTGGGCGCGGGCCCTCGTGAAGAACCTGCAGTACCGCCTCGACGTCAACACGCTCCATCGCGACCAGCACGCCGACGAGCTCGTGCTCAACGACATCGGGCGCATCGACGTGCGCACGACGTTGCCGCTCTTCTACGACGAGTACCGCTTGAACCGGACGACGGGGAGCTTCGTGCTCGTCGACGACGCCACTAACGCCACGGTCGCCGCCGGGATGATCCTTCGGCCGAGCACCTGAGGGGAGCGGAGGTGACCAGGGCGACGGTGTGGTTCACGGGGCTGCCGGGGGCCGGCAAGACGACTGTGGCCACGACGCTGCAGCGTCGGCTGGACGGGCTCGACATGCGTACGTTCCTCCTCGACGGCGATCTGCTCCGCGAGGGGCTCAACTCGGACCTCACCTACAGCGACGAGGACCGCGCCGAGAACGTCCGCCGCGTCGGCGAGGTGGCCCTGCTGTTCGCCACGGTCGGGCACCTCTCCCTCGTGACCGTCATCAGCCCCTACGACGCCGGTCGTACGTTTGTCAGGGCGCGCCACGAGGCCCAGGGCGTCCCCTTCCTCGAGGTGTACGTGTCGACGCCGCTCGAGGTCTGCGAGCGGCGCGACCCGAAGGGGTTGTACGCCCGGGCCCGCCGCGGCGAGGTGAAGCGCTTCACCGGCGTTTCCGCCCCCTACGAGGTGCCTGAGGACGCCGAGCTCGAGATCCTCACGACCGACCAGACGCCGGAGGAGTCGGCGGCGGAGGTCTTCGAGTTCTTGGTGGTCCGGGGGCTCGTGCCCGGCTGAGCCGGCGGAGCGCCGCCGGGGCCGGGGGCGGTGGGCCGGCGGGCGGTGGGCCGGCGGGGTTTCCTGGGATCTCGTTCTGGAGAGTCGAGGGGACACATGTGTCCCAAACTCCATCCAGAACGCCGGGCGGCGGCCGGCGCAGGGCCGGCGCAGAGTGACCGCCTGGCCGCCCGACCGCCCAGCCACGTCCGGCCACGCCGGCTGCGCAGGCTCGCGACGAAGCCGCCCCGCCTCGATAGGCTCCAGCCTGCAGAGATGCCCGCCGCCGGGCGGGTTGACGGGCGTGATGGTCCCGCCCCGGTGCGGTGTACCGCACCCGAGACACTGGAGGTGATCCGGCTGAGCGAAGTCAACGCCGATCCGTCGGCCGCGTTCGATCTCGTAGTCATCGGTGGGGGCCCGGGCGGGTACGCAGCCGCCCTCTACGGTGGCAACGCCGGTCTGTCGGTGGCCGTGGTCGAAAAGGACAAGGTCGGCGGGACCTGCCTGCACCGGGGGTGCATCCCGGCCAAGGAGTTCCTCGAGACGGCGGCGGTGTTCAGGGCGGTCTCCGGCGCCAAGGAGTTCGGCGTGCAGGCGAGCCAGCCGACCGTCGAGTTCTCCACCAGCCAGGACCGCAAGCAGAAGGTCGTCGACCAGCTCTGGCGGGGGCTCGCCGGCCTCATGAAACAGCGCAAGAACACCGTCTTCGAGGGCACCGGCCGCCTCCTTGCCGACCACGTCGTCGAAGTGAGCGCCCTGGACGGCTCCACCCAGACGATCACGGGCACGAACATCGTCCTCGCCTCCGGGTCGGTGCCGAGGACGCTGCCCGGCTTCGACGTGGACGGGCGCTATGTCCTCACCTCCGACGAGGTCCTCTTGCTCCGGGAGCTACCTCGTACGGCCGTCGTCGTCGGCGGCGGTGCCATCGGTTGCGAGTTCGCCTCCATGTTCGCCGACCTGGGTACACAGGTCACCGTCCTCGAAGCCCTCCCGAAACTCCTCCCCGGCTGCGACGAAGACGTCGCCAACGTCGTCGTGCGCTCGTTCCAGAAACGGGGCATCACCGTGCGGGCGGGCGTGGCCGTGCACGGGCACGAGCCGGGTGAGGCTGGCACGACCGTCAGTTTCGGGGAGGGCGAGTCCGTGCTCGTCGACAGCGTCATCGTCTCGGTCGGTCGCCGCCCGCTCTCCGACGGCCTCCTCGCCGCCGGCACGGGCGTGGTGGTCGATGAGAGGGGCTTTGTCGAGGTGGACGAATGGATGCGGACGGCGGCGCCCGGTGTCTTCGCCGTCGGCGACCTCGTCAACACGCCCCAGCTCGCCCACGTCGGCTTCGCCGAGGCGATCGTGGTCATCAAGCAGATCCTCGGGGAGCGGGCGGTGCCCGTGAACTACGGCGCTGTGCCCTGGGGGATCTACTGCCACCCCGAGGTCGCCTTCGTCGGTATGACGGAGGAAGGCGCCGAGGCGGCCGGCATCGATGTTGTCGTCAAGAAGGACCCCTACGGTGGCAACAGCCGGGCGCGCATCCTCGGGGAGACCGAAGGCCTCGTCAAGGTCATCGCCGAGCGCACGGCAGATGGCAGGGCGGGCCGCCTCCTCGGTGTCCACATGGTGGGTCCGTGGGTGACCGAGCAGCTCGGCCAGGCCTACCTGTCGGTCAACTGGGAGGCGACGCCGGAGGAGGTCGCCGCCTTCATCCAGCCGCACCCGACACTGTCCGAGACGTTTGGCGAAACCGTGCTCGCCCTCACCGGAAGGGGACTGCACCTTGCCTGACATCACGATGCCCCAGCTCGGTGAGACGGTCACCGAGGGCACGATCATCAAGTGGCTGAAGAACGTCGGCGACACCGTTGCCCACGACGAGCCCCTCTTCGAGGTCTCGACGGACAAGGTCGACTCGGAGGTGCCCTCCTCGGCCGCGGGCGTCATCACCGAGATCCTCGTGCCCGAAGGGGCCACCGTGGACATCGGGACGCGGTTGGCGGTCATCGGAGACGCTGGGTCCGCGCCCGCGTCTGTCGCCACCGAGCCGGAGGCGGAACCGGAGCCGGTTGCCGAGCCGGCTATGGCGGCCGCGCCTCTCCCGCCGCTTGCCCTGGTGGCGGCGAGCGGGGCCGAGACTGACGGTTCCGCGGGGGTCGTGGGGGAAGAAACCCCAGCGCCGGCGGCGGCAACCCCGGCAGGGCTGCTCTCGCCGGTGGTGCGCAAGCTCGTGAACGAGTACGGGCTCGACCCGGCAGCCATCAAGGGCACCGGGCAGGGCGGGCGGATCACGCGGGGCGACGTCCTCGCCTACCTCGACTCGCAGGCGGTCGCCGACAGGTCGACGGCCCCGGCAAGTGCCGCCAAGCCGGCCCGAGGGGTGGCCGCCACGGCCGCGCCCGCTCCGACGGGCACGGTGGCGGCGGCACCGCCGCCCGGGGCCGGGGAGACGCGGGCGTTTCCGCCGGCGGTGCCGGGCGAGAGGGACGAGGTCGTGCCCTTCTCCAACATCCGGCGGCTCACGGCCGAGCACATGGTGCGCTCGAAGGCGACCTCGGCCCACACCCTCGTCGTCGTCGAAGCCGACTACGAGGGCATCGAGCGCGTGCGGCGCCGGGAGAAGGACCGTTTCAAGGAAGAGGAGGGGGTTTCGCTCACCTTCCTCCCCTTTGTCGCCCGCGCCGTCGTCGACGTGCTCCGGGACTACCCGAACCTGAACGCCTCGGTGGGCGACGGCGCCCTCATCCTCCACCGCGACGTGCATCTCGGCATCGCCGTCGACCTCGACCGCCAGGGCCTCATCGTGCCCGTCGTGCGCGAGGCCGACGGGCAGTCGCTCCGCGGCCTCGCCCGTGCCATCGCCGACCTCGCCGAGCGCGCCCGCTCCCGCCGGCTCTCGGCCGACGACGTCGTCGGTGGGACCTTCACGATCACGAACCCGGGGCCCTTCGGCACCGTCATCACGGCTCCGATCATCAACCAGCCGCAGGTCGCCATCCTCTCGACCGACGGTGTGAAACGCCGGCCTGTCGTCGTGGCCGGGCCGGACGGCACCGAAGCCATCGCCATCCACTCCGTCGGCATGCTGGCGATGTCGTTCGACCACCGCGCCGTGGACGGCGCCTACGCCTCGGCCTTCCTGCGGGATGTCTCCCGCGAGATCGAGACCCGCGACTGGGCCTCCGAGCTCTAGTCCCTTGACACCGCTCCGCATCCGCTGGCTCGGGCGAGTCCGCTACCAAGAGGCCCTCGACCTCCAGCACGCCATCCGGGATGCCCGCACGGGCGACTACCTCCTCTTGCTCGAGCACCCGCACGTTTACACCCTCGGCGTGCGGACCAAGCCGGAGCACCTGCTGGCGGGCGTGGCCGCTTCCGGTGCCGACGTCGTGTGGGCAGATCGGGGCGGAGACGTCACCTACCACGGCCCCGGTCAGCTCGTCGGCTACCCCGTGCTCGACGTCCCCATGGGGCAGGGGGCGGTGCCCGCCTACGTCCATCGGGTCGAGCAGCTCGTGATCGACGTGTTGGGCGACCTCGGCCTGGCGGGGGCGGGGCGGCTCGAGGGCTATCCGGGCGTCTGGGTGGAGCCGTGGGGGTCCAAGGCGCGCAAGATCGCCGCCATCGGGGTGCGGGTGGACCGTGGGCGCTCCATGCACGGCTTCGCCCTCAACGTCGACCCGGATATGGCGATGTTCACCCACATCGTCCCCTGCGGGATCGCCGACAAGGCGGTCACCTCCCTCCGGGCCGAGGGCCTCGAGGTGCCCATGCGAGACGTCGTCGCCGCCGTCTGCCGGCGCGCCGCCACGGCCTTCTCGGAGCGGGCGGGCGAGCGGGCCGTCGACGTGCAGGAGGCGGCCTGGCGGGCGCCGGCGGAAGCGCCCGCGGAGGCGTCCGAGGACGCACGGGTGGCCGCGGCTGCTCCCGTCATCCTCCGCCCGCTCGCGCGGCGCCTCGCCGCCGCCGGCGTCGACCCGAGCGGCGGCATCGCCTTCCACTCCCGCAAGCCCGCCTACTTGCGCGCCCCCGTCAAGCTCGGCCCCGAGGTCCTCGGGCTCCGGGCGATGGTGCGCGGCCTCGAGCTCGTCACCGTGTGCGAAGAGGCCGGCTGCCCGAACCTCTCGGAGTGTTGGGCGGACGGGACGGCGACGTTCATGATCAACGGGGAGCGGTGCACGCGGGCGTGCGGTTTCTGCCTGGTGGACACGCGTCACCCCCTGCCCCTCAATGCGGCAGAGCCCGAGCGCGTGGCCGAAGCCGTCGTCCGCCTCGGGCTCGCCCATGCCGTCGTGACGGCCGTCGCCCGTGACGACCTCGCCGACGGGGGAGCGGCCGCCTTCGCCGCCACGGTGGCCGCCATCCGCCGCCGCAGCCCGGACGCGGCCGTGGAAGTCCTCATCCCCGACTGCAAGGGCGACGAGGACGCCCTGGCGACGATCTTCGCCAGCCGGCCCGACGTCCTCAACCACAACGTCGAAACGGTCCTCCGCCTGCAGCGAGCCGTCCGCCCCTCGGCCTCCTACGCCCGCAGCCTCACCGTCCTCGCCCGCGGCAAAGCCGCCGGTCTGGTGACGAAATCCGGCATGATCCTCGGCATGGGCGAGACCCTTCCCGAGATCCAGGCCACCCTCCTCGACCTTCGGGCCGTCGGCGTGGACATCGTGACGATCGGCCAGTACCTGCGGCCCAGCGCCGCCCACCTCCCCGTGCAGCGCTGGTGGCGGCCGGAGGAGTTCGAAGAGATCGCCGCCGTCGCCGCCGCGATGGGCTTTGCCCACGTGGAGGCGTCACCGCTCACGCGCTCCAGCTACCACGCGCGCCAGGCGGCCGGCCGCGCCGGCGTCGCATCCGTGGCGGCAGCGCGGTGAGCGCCGGCCTCGACCCCGTGCTCGCCCGCGGCGAGCGGCTCGCACGCACGCGCGACGCCATGCGGGCGGCGGACGTCGACGTGCTCCTGCTCTCCCTCGGGGCGGACCTGCCCTGGCTGACCGGCTACGAGGCGATGCCGCTCGAGCGCATCACGATGCTCGTGCTCCCGGCCGACGACGAGGCCACCCTCGTCGTCCCCGCCCTGGAGGCGCCCCGGGTGCCCCACGATGCCCGCCTCTTTGCCCTCAGGCCGTGGCGCGAGACCGAGGACCCCATCTCGATCATCGCCGACCTCGTAGGTTCCCGCAGCGAGCTGGCCGTGTCCGACCGGGCGTGGGCCGTGCACCTGCTCGCGCTGCAGGCGACGCTTCCGGGGGCGAAGATTCGGCCCGCGAGCGACGTGACCGCTCCGCTGCGCGCCGTCAAGGACGCCGCCGAGATCGCCGCCCTGCGGGCCGCCGGGGCGGCGGCAGATCGTGTGGCGGCGGCGCTCCTCGGGGGCGAGATCCCCCTCATGGGGCGCAGGGAGGCGGAGGTTTCGAGGGAGCTCGGCCGCCGCCTCGTCGCCGAGGGGCACGCCAAGGTGAACTTCGCCATCGTCGGGAGCGGGCCGAACTCAGCCAGCCCGCACCACGAGCCCGGAGATCGGGTCATCGAGCCGGGCGACGTCGTCGTGTGCGACTTCGGTGGGGCGCTGCGCCTCGACGACACGGTCGGGTACTGTTCCGACATCACCCGCACGGTCGTGACGGGCGAGCCCGACCCGGCCTTCTCGGCCCTCTACGCGGTGCTCGAGTCAGCCCAGGCGCTCGCCGTGGCCTCGGCCGTGATCGGGGCGCCCTGCGAGGCGGTCGATGCCGCCGGGCGGCGGACCATCGCCGAGGCAGGCTACGGGGAGGCCTTCATCCACCGCATCGGGCACGGGATCGGCATCGAGGAGCACGAGGATCCCTACCTCGTGGAAGGCAACGCCACGCCGCTGGTGGCCGGCAACGCCTTCTCGGTGGAGCCGGGCATCTACCTGGCGGGGCGTTTCGGGGCGCGCATCGAGGACATCGTCATCGCCACCGGGAGCGGTCCCCTTTTGTGCAACTCGGCCGACCACTCCCTCCACGTCGTCGAGGCGTGATCCCGTGACGGTGGAGGGCGTGAGCGTCGAGGGGATCGCCGTCGGGCCCGTCACCGACTGGCTGGAGTCCAACGTCGGGCTGCGGCCCCCGCTCGACTTTGAGCTCGTCGCCGGCGGCCGTTCCAACTTGACGTTCAAGGTGACCGACGCCGCCGGCAGCCCGGTCGTGCTGAGGCGCCCCCCCGTGTCGCACGTGCTGCCGACGGCCCACGACATGGCCCGCGAGCACCGCGTCGTCACCGCCCTCGGGCCGACACCGGTGCCCGTCGCCCGCACGCTCGGGCTCTGCCTCGACGAGGACGTCAACGGGGCCCCCTTCTACGTGATGGAGCTCGTTCGCGGCCACGTGTTGCGTGACGCCACCGCGGCCGAGGCCGTGCTCGATATAGCCGCGCGACGGCGGGCGAGCGAGTCGCTCGTGGAGGTGCTCGCCGACCTGCACGCCGTCGACGTCGACGCTGTCGGCCTCGGGGACCTCGGCCGCCGCGAGGGCTACCTCTCCCGCCAGCTCAACCGCTGGCACACGCAATTCGAGCGGTCGCAGGTCGAGGGCGTCGAACGGGTGCAGGCAGTCGACCGCGTGTACGAGCGCCTCTCGGAGGCGATCCCGCCCCAGGACGGAGTCACGATCGTGCACGGCGACTACCGCCTCGACAACACGATGCTCGGCGACGACGGTGCGGTCACCGCCGTGCTCGACTGGGAGATCTGCACCCTGGGCGACCCGCTCGCCGACATCGGCCTCCTCATGGTCTATTGGACCGAAGCAGGCGACGCCGCCGGCGTGCTCGGCGGGGTGGCGCCGACGATCGTCCCGGGCTTCGCCTCGAGGGCGGAGGTGAGGGCCATGTACGCCGAGCGCACCGGCCGGGACGTGGGCGGGCTCGACTACTACGTCGCTTTCGGGTTCTGGAAGCTGGCGTGCATCCTGCAGGGGATCAGCAGCCGCTATCTCGGCGGGGCAGCCGGCGGCGACCGCTCGATCAGCGTGGAAGGCTACGCCACGCAGGTGCTCAACCTCGCCGAAGCCGCCTCGGCGGCCGCCGACGCCGCCGGCTTGCGGGCATGAGCGACCCCGTGCCGTCCGCCCTCTATGTCCTCACGGGGGAGCCGGCGCCCCCCACGCCCGTGCTCGTCGTGGCGCTCGACGGCTGGGTCGATGCCGGTATGGCCGGGGCGAC
>DASPSK010000351.1:0-3903 GCA_035623975.1 Acidimicrobiales bacterium
CAGCAGGAGCGTGATAGAAGCCTGCGGTCGAGGGCAAGGGGGGCAGAAGCCGCCAACGATTTGTCGTTGGGTCGAAGGTCGCCCCGTTGACAAGCCCAAGGTCAGCGAACCCGTACCCTCCGATGATCACCACCTGGCTCCCATCCCAGAATGCCGTGGCATCCGAGCGCCCCGAGAGCGGCGCAGGAGGAAGACGTTTCCAGCGATGGCTAGTGGGGTTGTACCTGGCCCCGTCGGCGAAATAGGTGTTCGACTCGGCAGCACCTCCTCCTTGGCCACCCCACACGAAGAAGGCATGGCCGTCCCACACCGAAGCAACGTCGTACCGGGGCGACAGAGGTGCGGGCGAAAGCCGAGTCCACGTCCGTGTACGCGGGTTGTAGGCAGCGCCGTCGGCATACGCGGGTGGCTCGTAGAGGTCCCCGACGACGTAGCTCGTTGAGTAGGCGGCCTCGCCTCCCCAGACGATCATCTGCTTGCCGGTCCACACCGTCGCCTCCCCGGAGCGGGCGGCGAGAGGAGCGGTGGGAATCGCTGACCAGGTGTCTTTAGCCAACGCGGATGCCGACGAGGCGACAGAGCCACACCCCGGAGCAGCGCCGGCGCAAGCACTTGATGAGGGCGAAGGCTGGGAGCAGGCATAGAGAACAAGCGACATCAAACCGGTGGCGGCAAGGACGTGCAGGCGCGCCCGACCCATAACGCTCAGTGTGTGCCTGACAAAGCGGCCGATCAACCGTCCGAGTTTGCCGGCTATCGGTGCGGCCCATAGCCACCCCTGAGCCCGCCAACCCGGTCGGTATCGCTCGAGGAGGGACTGACGCCGTCGGCCCCGAGAACGTCGCGGAGGGCCCTCGAGGTTCGACGCTCATTGCGCTGCAAGAAATGTGTTTTGTCCTACTCTTGTCCTACAAATCGGACCGAAGGCGGCCACCTCGGGCCGACCCAAGCTATCGGTGCCGATGATCATCCCAGCTCAGACGCACTGCAGCGGTTCTGAGCGGAGCCTGGCGGTGACCCCTCTCCCGTTAGCAGTGAGTCCGATTCGGCCGCTCTCGCACCTCTCCACCTGGGTTTTCGAACAGGCACGGGCTTGGCCGTCCCATAGTCGTCCTACGACCCGGTGGTCGCATTCTGCCATGCCGAGTGCATAACGGGGCGCGGGCCCATGCCGGAACGTCCTCGTGCGGGAACGTCGGCAGTTGCGAGCTTTCAGAGAAGAACCCTCGGATTGTCCGACTGGTCACCGAGAGCCGAGGCCATCAGCAAGAGCCGTTTGGCGGTCATCAGGTCCAACCACTCGTTGTCGGCCGTCCCGAGGCTCTGCCGGTTATGGCGTGACAGCAACTCCTCTACCTCTGCCGCCGCGGCCCGAACGACCACGGTGTCGTGATCGGCAGCCTCCCACAGCTCGCAGTGGGCGTTCTTGCCATAGGGAGAAGGCTCGCTGGCCAGATCCCGCGCTCTGCGTACCAGGTGCTCGACCGCCAGAGGAGTCGATGGGTCTTCCGCCCCGGTAGTCGAACGGCGGAGACTGCTGTGGGATGTCTGCGCGACATCGACAATCACGTCCTCGCCGTAGACGTGGTGCCAGGCGTCGGCTTCGGCTGGCCTCAGCTCGTTCCAGGCATGACTTTCCCACCCACACTCACAGCGGGCGCGGTGGGAATTCCCTCGTCGTTCGATCGTCACCACATGATCTTGTGCTCGTCTCAACCGCCCGACCTCCTGGGTCCCGATGAGGGACAACAGTACCCGCCGTCAGCGCGGAGCACTCTGAGCGACATGCGCCATGTAGACCAGGCTCCGTCTTAACGTTGGACTCGTGGTGCAGGCAGCGCTCATCCTCGCTTTCCTGCCGCTCTGCGCATTGGGCGGCGTGACCCTTGCGCCGGAGCGCATGGATACCGCACCGGTAGCGTGGCCGAGGGGCCCCCGACCGGTCGTGACCTTCACAGCATGGATCGGCGGCCTCAAACATGGCCCTGAATGCTTCGTCACTGGTCGTGTTCTTCTTTGTGTTCCCGTCCCTCGTGGCGTCGCTCCTCTTCTGGCTGATGCCGTACAGCCTCGTCCTCGGCTTCATCGCCGTTGCGGTATACGTTCGTGAACGCCACTCGGTGATGAAGTCGGCGGCGCCACCCAGACGATGGGCGATTGCCCGCGTCCTTTCGCTCTCCATCGTCATGTTGGGGTTCGTCGTCCTCAGCATCGTGCTCCTCCACAATTCCCAGCTGGGCAGTTTCGATCCGGGAGGACCTTGATCGGGCGGCCTTCCTCGACCAACCCACCTGCCACGACAAGGCTCCTGCGCCTGCGCCCAGCCCTGCACCTCATTCCCCTCGTCCATAGGGACCCGTGAGTCATGGTCGAATAGACAGGTGATCACCGGCCAGGACATCCGACTCGAGGTGGGCGGCCGGACCCTGGTCAAGGACGCCTCGTTCCTGATCGCAGGCACCGACAAGGTCGGGCTGGTAGGTCGCAACGGCGCCGGGAAGACCTCGCTTCTGCACTTCATCCTCGGCGATGCCCGTCCCATATCCGCGCCGCTGGTGCCGTTCGGATCGAGGGGACTGTCGGCTACCTTCCCCAGGCGCCGGTTCCCGGCGGCCTCGGCATCGATCCGAGCGCCCTGTCACATGTGTTGTCGGCCCGCGGCCTCGACGCCCTCGACGACCACCTGCACAAGGCCCAGGCGGCCATGGCCAGGGAACCGACGGAAGAGAACATTTCTGCGTTCACCGAGCTGGAGGAGCGCTACCGCGCCGCCGGCGGCTACGACATGGAGGGTCGGCTGGCCCGAATGGCCGACGGCCTGGGACTCCACCAGCAACTGCTGTTCGAGGACGTGTCGTCGCTGTCGGGAGGCCAGCGGCGACGGGTCGACCTCATGCGGGTGCTCTTCCAGGCTCCTGACACCACGGTTCTCGACGAGCCGACCAATCACCTGGACCTGTCGGCCAAGAGGTGGTTGATCGACGAGCTGCGGGCCCTGCCCGGCAGTTTGCTGGTGGTGAGCCACGACCTGCGTCTGCTCGACGAGGCCATCACCAAGGTCCTCTACCTATCCGATCACCAGCTGCGGCAGTTCAAGGGCACGTATTCGGGCTTCCGTTCGCAGCTCTCGGCCGACATCGCCCAACGCCAGAAGACGGCCTCCATGGAGGCGGCCCAGATCCAGAAGATGCGCGCCCAGGCCGACAAGTGGCGCCACAGCACCGAAGCCCAGGCCCGAAAGGCGAAGATCCTCGATCGCAAGGTCGAGAAGCTGCAGACCAACCGGACGGAGGTCATAAAGCGGGAACGCAAGGTGCGCTTCCGACTGCCGGACCCGGCCCGCTCTGGAGCGCTGCCGTTGGTGGTGCGCAACCTGGCCGTCTCCTACGACCTTCACCACGTCCTCTTCGACGTCGACATCGTCGTCGAACGAGGCCAGCGCGTGGCCGTGGTGGGGCGCAACGGCGTCGGCAAGTCGTCGCTCCTGCGCTGCCTGGCCGGGATCCAGGAACCCAGCAGTGGTTCGGTGGAGCTCGGCTACAACACCGTGGTCGGGTACTTCGCCCAGGAGCACGAACAGATCGACCCCGATCGCACCGTGCTCGGCAACATCGACGACAAGGTCCTGCCAAAGGAGTCCGACAGGCGGAAGCTGCTGGGTTCCTTCGGGCTCACCGGTGCCACCGCCGAGCAGCTGCCGCCTTCGCTTTCGGGTGGCGAACGGGCAAGGCTCAGCCTGGCCATGGTGGCGGGGGGCGCCGCCAATTTGCTCGTCCTCGACGAGCCGACCAACAACCTCGACCCGGCCTCTGTCGAGGCGGTGGGTGCGATGCTCGCCACCTGGCCGGGGACGATCGTGGCGGTGAGCCACGACCGGCCCTTCGTCGAGGCTCTGGCTCCCAC
>DASPSK010000475.1:0-4808 GCA_035623975.1 Acidimicrobiales bacterium
ATCGAGGACGTCCCAGTTCCGGCTCCACCCCGCTAACGAGGAAGGGTTCACTGGGATTAGCCCCGGCGTCTTGACATCCATGTGCGACGGCGTACTATACGCAGTATGCATACGAGTCTCCTACGCATCCAACGGACAGCACTCGACCAAGGGCGGTCCGAGGCCGATGAGCGTGCTTGAGCTCCACCGAATATCGAAGTCCTATGGCGAAGGCGCCACGGCCGTGCGCGCCCTCGATGTCATCGACCTAAGTGTCGACGAGGGCCAGCTTGTGGCCGTGATGGGTCCGAGTGGCTCGGGCAAGTCGACTCTCCTCACCATCGCCGGAACCCTCGAGGAGCCGACGAGCGGCGAAGTGAGAGTTGCCGGTACTGCAGTCGCAAGCCTGTCGCGAAATGAAAAAGCCCGGCTCCGGCGCCGCACCGTCGGCTATGTGTTCCAAGACTTCAATCTCCTGCCTGGGCTGACAGCGGCGGAAAATGTCGCTCTGCCCCTCGAACTCGATGGCGTGTCAGGTCGAAAGGCGCAGGCCGGCAGTCTCGCCGCCCTCGAGCAACTCGCGGTCGCCGGCAGGGCTCAGCACTTCCCTGACCAGCTGTCCGGTGGCGAGCGTCAGCGGGTAGCCATCGCTCGTGCAGTGGTGGGGGAACGCCGCCTCCTCCTCGCCGACGAGCCTTCAGGTGCGCTCGACTTGGCGAATGGAGAGGCCGTCATGGGCATGATCCGCGAGGCCTGTGAGCGAGGTGTGGCCGCCGTCGTCGTGACACACGATGGCCACCTCGCCTCCTGGGCCGACCGCGTGGTCCTGCTTCGTGACGGGCGCGCCATCGATCTCGCCGCTGACCCACCGGACTCGTCGCTCGCCGCCTCCCGAGTGTGAGCGCGTGGCTATCCAAGAGTCCTCGATGAGTAGCTCGCTCCGACAAGCCCCACCGGACACCCGCCCAGCCAACGGCGGCACGCCGGCTCGCCGCGCCGTCGTGCGCTGGGCTTGGCGACTCCTCCAGCGAGAGTGGCGCCAGCAATTGCTGATCCTCGCCTTGATCGTCTTCGCTGTGGCGGCGACGATCGTCGGCTCGGCCGTCGCCACGGACACACCACCGCCAAGGAACTCCGGCTTCGGAACGGCGGATGACGCTGCGACTTTTGCGAGCTTGAACACCCACACGACCGACGTGATCGGCAACCTCGAGCACCGCTTCGGCCGGGTTCAGCTGATCGAGAGCGAGACCGAGACGATCCCCGGCTCGATTGACACCTTTGAGCTGTTGTCGCAGGACCCGCGCGGGCCTTTTGGCGGGCCGATGCTCTCGCTCCTGTCCGGGCAGTACCCAGCCAGTGCCGGCGAGGTTGCCGTGACGCCCGATGTGGCGGCGGACTTCCATCTGATGATCGGGGGTACCTGGCGCGTGGGGGGCGTGGAGCACCGAGTCGTCGGAATCGTCGAGAACCCCCAGAGCCTGCTGGAGAATTTCGCTCTTGTCGTACCCCGTCAGGTGCGAAACCCCACCCAGGTCGTAGCCCTCTTCGACGCCCCTGGGATCCCGCCACAGTCGATTGGCTCAGAGGTCTCGACCCCAGCGTCGGTCGCGCAGTCGAACCCGCTGAACCCCGAGACGATCTCGCTGGCCGCTCTCGTACTCGGCATGCTCCTCATCGCTCTCGTCTCAGTTGGCGGATTCACCGTCCTCGCCCAGCGCCGTCTCCGATCAATCGGCATGCTCGAATCGACAGGCGCCACGGACCGTCACGTCCGGCTCGTCGTGCAGGCGAACGGCGCCGTCGTGGGCCTGATCGGTGCGGTGTTGGGTGGGGTCCTGGGTTTCGTCGTGTGGCTGCTGTACCGACCCAGCCTCGAACAGAGCGCCCACCACGTGCTCGGAGTGCTGGTGCTCCCATGGACGGTGGTGGGGGCCGCCATGGTGCTGGCTGTCGTGGCGACGACCTTTGCCGCTTCACGCCCTGCGAAGGCCATCAGCAAGGTTCCTGTCGTCGCTGCCCTCTCAGGACGGCCGGCGCCACCGCGCCAGGTCCACCGCTCGGCCATCCCCGGGATCGTCTTTCTCGTGGTTGCTTTCGTGCTGTTCGGCTACGCGGGTGGGACGAACAATGGCAAGGGAAGCGGGGGCACAGGGGAGCTGGCGCTCGGGATAATTCTCCTGATTCCCGGGTTGATCCTGCTGTCGCCGTTCTTCCTCTCGCTGGCGGCCCGGGTTGGGGGACGGGCGCCGATCGCCACCCGGTTGGCCCTCCGCGATCTGGCCAGGTACCGGGCGCGCTCCGGCTCGGCATTGGCGGCAATCAGCGTTGGCGTCCTCGTCGCTGTCATTGTGATGCTCGCCGCCGCCGCTCGCTACGGCAACGCTCTCGATTGGGCGGGCCCGAATCTCTACCCGAACGAGATCGCCCTGCATGCCAACGTGCAGATCAACCCTCAGACGGGTAATCCGGTGCCCCTCAAGAACCCTGCCCAGGTGGCGGCTCGCGCCGAGGAGATCGCCAAGGGCCTCGGCGCCCAGCTCATACCGCTCGAATCCCCGAACGCGAACATCAACTACCGGGGCACCGGTCGGAACTGGTACGGATCGATCTATGTGGCAACGCCCCAGCTCTTGCAGGCCTTCGGGATCAGGCCGTCCGAGATCGATCCGGATGCGGACATCCTCTCCGCCCGCCCCGGTCTGTCGGGCGACGCGAGCAGCCTCCAGTTCATCTACGGCAGCCCGAAGGGTAGGCCCGGCGGGGGGCCGCCGAATTCGCCCAACTGCACGGAGGCGACGGATTGCCTCGCGGATCCGGTCATCCAAGAGATCGGGGCGCTCCCGCTGGGAACCTCGGCGCCGAACACGGTGATCACGGAGCACGCCATGGAGAAGTTCCATGTCAGCTGGACTACGACTGATTGGTTGGTGCAAGGGTCCCAGGCGTTCACAGCTGCTCAGATCAGCAATGCCGAAACTGTTGCGGCAACTTCGCAGTTGACCGTGGAATCGAGGAACCACATACCAAGCTCGGATGCCGTCCTCAGTTGGGCGACGCTCTTCGCCATCGTCGTCGCCCTTGGTGTGCTCGGCATGTCGGTCGGTCTCGTACGGAGCGAGACGGCGAGCGATCTTCGCACGCTCGCGGCTACGGGTGCGTCAAGCTTCACACGGCGCACCCTGACTGCTGTGACGGCCGGAGCTCTCGGCTTTCTCGGAAGCCTCCTTGGCACGGTGGGTGGGTATGTCGCCTTGATCGGCTGGTTGCGGAGCAACTCGCTGAATGGAGGGATCTCCTCGCTCGGCAACGTACCGGTACGCAACCTCCTTATCATCCTCGTCGGCATGCCGGCATTTGCGGCCGTCGTCGGATGGCTCCTCGCCGGACGTGAACCTCCCGCCATGGCCCATCAACCGATCGAATGATGCGATCGATCGAGATCACAGCCCGGGGAAGGGGTCGTCGAGAGACCCGATCACGTGGGTGCCGCCAGCGCTCGCCAGCTCCTCGGTCGAATAATGGCCGCTCGCCACCCCCACCGACACTGCTCCCGCGGCGTTGGCCACCTCCATGTCGTGAGGGGTGTCACCCACGATGTAGACCTCGGCGGGCGCGAGTTCGTGGTGCAGCCTCGTGGCCTTGCCGATGGCCAACTCTGTCAGCTCCGCTCTGTCAGGCGAGTCCGAACCGTAGGCGCCGAAGATGAAGAACCGGTTGGGTTGGCAGGGATGAGCTTGGTACGCGCCGCCCCTTCCATGGCGCCGGAGACGAGGCCAAGCGACACCCCTGCCTGCCCGAGGCGTACCAGGGTTTGCTCGACAGGGTAGAGGCAAGGCTCACGGCATCGCCTCTGGCTTACGCCAGCTATTTGGAGTGTTGACGGTGGAACCCCTTCGAATTTCATCGATGGCGGTCCTGGCGCGGTCACTTGGCGAGATGAACTCGACGACTTGAGCCACGCGGACCTGCGCTTCCAAACGGTTTGACAGCCGCCACGGCGTCTGGCCGAGCGGTAAGGGCTCCTCAGGTCGAGGTCACTTAGACGCCAGCAGGCAAGTCGGCGCGAGGTGGCGCCGGCGGTGCCGCGGCATCAGCGGCCACCCAACCGGACCTTCCCGTCGAGGAGTTCCCTCGCAATGTCCAGATGCCCGGCATGACGCGCCGTCTCCTCGATCATGTGCAGCACGACCCAACGAACATCCGGGGGCTCGAAGCCGCCCAGCCCGTGCTCACCACGTGGTGGCGCCGACAGTGAAGTTGTGGCCAGCACTGCCTCGGACTGCGCGCACTGGTCGCGGTAGAACGTGATGACCTCTGCGGAGGAAGCATCCGAGGTGAACACCACCGACAAGGGATCGTACGGCGACTGATCCTCGTCGAGGTCGCCTGGCAGCTCCGGCTGCTTGCCCGCCACGACGCCCTGGAACCAGTGCCACTCGGCGCCACCCAGGTGTTCCAGCATCCCGGCGGGCGTCCAGCCTGTGGGCACGACAGCGTGGTGCCACGCCTCCTCGCTGAGGCCTTCGACGATGGCCAACACCGATTCGCGCTGTCCCCGCAGAAAGGCCTTCAGCATCTCGTCTTCGCCCTCGCTCACGTGATGTACCCCCATGCACTTCTCCTTTCAGGCCGATGATCATCATTCCCGAGCAGTTCCGCTGTTATTCGGTGAGAACGAGCCACGTTCGCCCGTCGATGAGCTCGCGGACCGCGTCGAGATGGCCAGCATGGCAAGCGGTCTCGGTGATCACGTGCAGCATGATGTGGCGCAGATTGTGTAATCGCCAGCTGCCAAATAGCCCGTCGGGCCACCACTTCGGTTCCGC
>DASPSK010000354.1:0-10488 GCA_035623975.1 Acidimicrobiales bacterium
CCATCCACGGTCGGGTCTGTTATCACCCCTGCGAGAGCGTGTGCAACCGGGCCGAGCTCGACAGCTCGGTGTCGATCCATTCGGTCGAGCGCTTTCTCGGGGACCTCGCCGCCCAGCAAGGCTGGGCGCTCCCAGGGCCAGCGGCCCGCCGCGGCAAACGCGTGTTGGTCATCGGTGCGGGACCGAGCGGGCTGTCGGCCGCCTACCATCTGGCCCGCCTCGGTTACGAGGTCGAGATCCGGGACGCCGGCAGCGAGCCTGGCGGCATGATGCGCTACGGCATCCCCGCCTACCGGCTGCCCCGTGGCGTGCTCGACGCCGAGATGGAGCGCATCGAAGCTCTCGGCGTGAGGATCGTCAGCGGGCACCGGGTCGAGGACCTCGCCGCCGAACGACGTGAGGGGGGTTTCGCCGCCGTCTTCGTGGCGGTGGGAGCGCACCTGTCCAAGCGCGTCGACATCCCGGCCCGTGACACCGGGCGGATCATCGATGCGTTGTCGTTTCTGCGCAGCGTCGCCTCCGGCGAGCGACCGGCGATCGGCCGGCGCGTGGCGGTCTATGGCGGAGGCAACACGGCCATGGACGCCGCTCGCACCGCCCGGCGGCTGGGAGCCGACGACGCCCTCATCGTCTACCGGCGCACCCGCGCCCAGATGCCCGCCCATGAAGAGGAGGCGGAGGACGCCGAGAGCGAGGGCGTGCGGATCAACTGGTTGCGCACCATCACCGCCTTCGACGGACCGACGCTGACGGTCGAGGCCATGGAGCTGGACGAGAACGGGTTTCCTCAGCCCACCGGTCAGTTCGAGGACCTCGCCGCCGACACCGTCATCCTCGCCCTCGGGCAGGAGACGGACACGGCCTTCCTGCGAAACGTGCCGGGGGTGGAGTTCACCCCCGACGGCACGGTCATCGTGTCGAGCTCGATGATGACCGGCTGCCCCGGCGTGTTCGCCGGCGGGGACATGGTGCCGGCCGAGCGGACGGTCACCGTCGGGGTGGGCCACGGCAAGAAGGCCGCCCGCCACATCGACGACTGGCTGCGCGACGACACCGCCCCGCTCGCGCCGAAGCACGCGACGGCGACGTTCGAGTCGTTGCACCTGTGGTACTTCGGCGATGCGGCCCGCCGCCGCCAACCCGAGCTCTCACCGGACGAGCGGGTGGCCGACTTCACGGAGGTGACCGGCGGCCTGTCGCTCGCCGAGGCGAGCTACGAGGCAGGCCGATGCCTGTCGTGCGGCAACTGTTTCGAGTGCGACGGCTGCCTCGGCGCCTGCCCGGAGGACGCCGTCATCAAGCTCGGCGTCGGGCATCGTTACCGGTTCGACTACGACCGCTGCACCGGGTGCGGGGCGTGCTTCGAGCAATGTCCCGTGCATGCCATTGAGATGGTCGAGGAGGGCAGCTGATGCGAACGACGCTGGACGGGAACGAAGCAGCCGTCTCGGTCGCTTACCGCATGAGCGAGGTCTGCTGCATCTACCCCATCACGCCGGCCTCGCCCATGGCCGAGCTGGCCGACGAATGGGCGAGCAACAAGCGGACCAACCTCTGGGGCAGCGTGCCGGCGGTCATAGAGATGCAGAGCGAGGGCGGGGCCGCCGGTGCCTTGCACGGCGCCCTGCAGGGCGGAGCGCTGTCGACGACCTTCACCGCCTCCCAGGGCCTCCTGCTCATGATCCCGAACATGTACAAGATCGCCGGCGAGCTGACGCCGACCGTCCTCCATGTCGCCGCCCGCGCCCTGGCTGCCCAAGCGCTCTCGATCTTCGGCGACCATTCCGACGTCATGGCCGTCCGCCAGACCGGGGTGGCGATGCTGGCGTCCTCGTCCGTGCAGGAGGCCCACGACCTGGCGGCCGTGGCGCACGCCGCCACCCTCTCGGCCCGGGTGCCCTTCGTGCACTTCTACGACGGCTTCCGCACGTCGCACGAGCTCAACACGATCGAGGTGCTCTCCGACGACGCACTGCGGGCGCTCGTGCCCGAGGAGCTCGTGCGTGAGCATCGCCGGCGGGCGCTGTCGGCAGAGCACCCGTTCATCCGCGGCACCTCGCAGAACCCCGACGTCTACTTCCAGGGCCGCGAGGCTTCCAACCCCTTCTACGCCCGCACCCCAGGCCTGGTCGAAGACGCCATGGAGCGCCTCGCCGCTCTCTCCGGGCGCCGTTACCGTCTCGTCGATTACGCCGGCCACCCCGAGCCGGAACACGTGATCGTGGCGATGGGATCGGGGGCTGCGACGGTGCGCGAGACGGTCACTCACCTGTGCGGCCGAGGCGAGCGCGTCGGCGCGGTGACGGTGCGCCTGTACCGGCCGTTCCCGACCGAGGCGTTTCTCGAGGCGCTGCCGGCGACGGCCTCGCGCCTGGCGGTGCTCGACCGGACGAAGGAACCGGGCTCGCTCGGGGAGCCGCTCTTTCTCGATGTCGTCACCGCCCTGGCGGAGGCGCACGCAAACGCGGAGCGCGGCGTCATGCCCCTCGTGATCGGGGGTCGTTACGGGCTGGGCTCGAAGGAGTTCACTCCTGGAATGGTCGTCGGGATCTTCGAGGAGCTCCGCCGGGAGCGGCCCAGACGACGCTTCACCGTCGGCATCACCGATGACGTCTCGGGGACGAGCCTCTCCTATGACGCCTCGCTCGACATCGAGCCACCCGCCACCCTGCGGGCGGTCTTCTTCGGCCTCGGCGCCGACGGGACAGTGGGCGCCAACAAGAACACGGTGAAGATCCTCGGCTCCGAGGCGCACCTGTACGCCCAGGGCTATTTCGTCTACGACTCGAAGAAGTCGGGCTCCCAGACGGTGTCGCACCTGCGCTTCGGGCCAGAGCCGATCGAAGCACCGTACCTCGTCGACCAGGCGAGCTTCGTCGGCTGCCACCACTTCGGGCTGCTCAGCCGGGGCGAGGTCCTTGCCCGCGCCGCCCACGGCGCCACACTGCTGCTCAACTCCCCTTATCCCGCCAGCGAGATCTGGGACGCCCTCGCCCGGGATATCCAGGAGCAGATCCTCGCCAAGGAGATCGAGCTGTACGTGATCGACGCCAGCCGCATCGCCGGCGGGGCCGGACTCGGCGAGCGCATCAACACGGTGCTGCAAACCTGCTTCTTCGCCATCTCCGGAGTGCTCGAGCACGCCGAGGCGATCGCCCGGGTGAAGGCGGCGATCAAGAAGAGCTACGCCCGCCGGGGCGCCGCCGTGATCGAAGCCAACCTGCAGGCGGTTGATCGCGCCCTCGCGGGGCTGGAGCGCGTCGAGGTGCCGCGCCAGGTGACCTCCACCGCCCAGCTGGCCCCGCTCGTGCCTGCGAACGCGCCCGAGTTCGTCCGCACGGTCACCGCCACACTGATGGCCGGCTACGGCGACGAGCTGCCGGTCAGCGCCCTGCCCGCAGACGGCACGTGGCCGAGCGGCACGGCGGCCTACGAAAAGCGCAAGATATCCGAGCTCGTCGCCCTCTGGGAGCCCGAGCTCTGCATCCAGTGTGGCAACTGCAGCTTCGTCTGCCCGCACAGCGTCATCCGCTCCAAGTACTACGACCAGTCGCAGTTGGCGGCGGCCCCGGCCGCCTTCCGCTCGGCACCGCTCCGCGCGCGTGGGCTCCCCGACACCGGCTACACGCTGCAGGTCTATGTGGACGACTGCACGGGCTGCGGTCTGTGCGTCGAGGCGTGCCCGGCCCTGGCGCCCGACGATCCGTCCCGCAAGGCCATCAACCTCGCGCCCCTGGAACCCCTCGCCGTCGACGAGCGCGACAACATCGCCTTCTTCGAGTCTCTCCCGGTCGCTGAGCGCTCCCGGGTGGATTTCGGTACGGTGCGCGGCACCCAGTTCCTCCAGCCGTTGTTCGAGTTCTCCGGAGCGTGCACCGGCTGTGGCGAGACGCCGTACCTGAAGCTCCTCTCCCAGCTCTTTGGCGACCGGGCCGTGATCGCCAATGCGACCGGCTGCTCCTCCATCTATGGCGGGAACCTGCCGACGACGCCCTGGACGACCGACGCCAACGGGCGCGGTCCGGCGTGGTCGAACTCGCTCTTCGAGGACAACGCCGAGTTCGGCCTCGGTCTGCGCCTCGCCGCCGACCGCCACCTCGAGCTCGCCCACAGGCGGCTGGGCGAGCTGCGTCACGAGCTCGGGAGCGAGCTCGTCGACGCCATCCTCGATGCACGGCAGCTCTCCGAGTCGGAGCTCGGCGCCCAGCGCGAGCGCGTGGCCGAGCTCGAGCGTCGGCTGGTGGCCCTCGAGGGACCCGCGGCCGCCGACCTGTTGAGCGTCATCGACCACCTCGTGCGCCGCAGCGTGTGGATCGTAGGGGGTGACGGCTGGGCCTACGACATCGGTTACGGCGGGCTCGACCACGTCCTTGCCAGCGGGCGCGACGTGAATGTCCTCGTGCTCGACACCGAGGTGTACTCGAACACGGGCGGACAGATGTCCAAGGCAACGCCGCTCGGTGCCGTCGCCAAGTTCGCCGCCTCCGGCAAGACCGTCGAGAAGAAGGATCTCGCCCTGCAGGCGATCGCCTACGGCAGCGTCTACGTCGCCCGTGTGGCCATGGGCGCCGATCCCGAGCAGACCCTGCGGGCCTTTCGCGAGGCGGAGGCGTACGACGGCCCGTCCCTCGTGATCGCCTACAGCCATTGCATCGCCCACGGCATCGAGATGCGGACCGGGCTCGACCAGCAGTACCGCGCCGTGGCGAGCGGGTACTGGCCCCTCATCCGCTACGACCCGATGGTGCGCGCAGCCGGAGGCAACCCGTTCCTGCTCGACTCGCCCAGACCCCGCATCGCGCTGGCCGACTACACCCGCCGAGAGTTGCGCTACTCATCACTTGCAAATACCGACCCCGCCGAAGCCGAGCGCCTGGGCGCCCTCGCCCAGGCGACAGTGACGCAACGGTGGGAGACCTACGAGGAGATGGCGACGCGCCCGGCACAGCGCTTCCCGGCCGATGCCCGCAAGGAGCGCTGATGGATCTCTCCACCGACTACATGGGCCTGGCGCTGCGCAACCCCCTCGTCGCCTCGGCCTCTCCCCTCTCTCGTACCGTCGACGGGGTCCGCCGGCTCGCCGACGCCGGGGTCGGCGCCGTCGTGCTCCATTCCCTCTTCGAGGAGGAGCTGCTCGAAGAGGCGGCACGCAACACCCGGCTGCTCGACGCCGGCACCGAGAGCTTCGCCGAGTCGCTCTCCTACTTCCCCGAGACGGCAGGAGAGGAGCCGGGTCCCCGCCGGTACCTGAGCTTGCTCGAGCGTTCCGCAGCAGCCGTCGAGATCCCGGTGATCGCCAGCCTGAACGGCGTCACACCCGGCGGTTGGGCCACGTACGCGCAGGCGCTCCGGGACGCAGGCGCCGTCGCCATCGAGCTCAACATCTACTACCTGCCCGGCGACGTCACGGTGCCGGGTCGCGAAGTCGAGCAGCGCCACCTCGAAATCCTGCAGGGCGTCAAAGCCGCCGTGGACTTGCCCATCGCCGTCAAGCTGAGCCCGTACTTCAGCTCGCCCGGCGAGATGGCCCGGCAGCTGGACGACGCCGGCGCGGACGCCCTCGTCCTCTTCAATCGCTTCCTGCAGCCGGACATCGACCCTGAATCGCTCGGGGTGGTCCCGGGCGTCGGCCTCTCCAGCCCGGGTGATGCCCGGCTCCCGCGCACCTGGATCGCGCTGCTGCACGGACGGTTGCGCGCCGCCCTTGCGGCCTCGACCGGAGTCGAGGGTGCCGACGATGTCGCCAAGTACCTCCTCGCCGGGGCGGACGTCGTCATGACCACCTCTTCGCTGCTGCGCCACGGCCCCGGACACGCCGTCACGCTGCTCGAGGGCCTGTCCGCCTGGATGGCGCGCAAGGGTTTCAACACAGTCGGCGAACTGCGCGGGAAGCTGGCAGTACCGCCCGGCGGGAACGAGACGGCCCGCGAGCGAGCGGGCTACGTCACTGCCCTTCGGGCAGCCAACGCCCGCCCGTACCACTCGTGGTGAGCGCTCCCTCGCACGGACGTCGAGTCGACCAGTCGGCGATCGCTCAGCCGGGAAGGATCTTGAAGGCGACGTGGCGGCCGCGGCCCTGTCCGAGGGCGAGCGCGAACCACAGCCGGGCGAGCATGTCGACGAGGGCGAGCTGGTCAAGGCCCCCCACGCGGACGGGACGCAGGCCCACGTCCGAGATGAGCTGCTCGACGAGTGCACCGGACGCACCGTCCGGCCCACACCACAACAGATCAGCCGGCATGCCGTCGAAGACCGGCTCGGCCAAGCTCTCCCACCCGACCGAGTTGAACGCCCGCGCCGAAATCGCCCCCGGGGCATGACGGGTGATGGCGGCGATCCCGTCCATCTCCTCGGAGGCCACGTTGTTCGTGGCGTCGATGACGAGCCTGCCGTCGAGGGCCGTGCCGAGCGCCTCCACCACGGCCGCAACGGCGCCACCGGGGAGCGCCACGAGGACGACCTCCGCCGCGCTCACGGCGTCGAGATGGCCCGCCGTCCGAGCGCCGATGCTGGCGGCCAGCTCACGCAGTTCTGGCGCGTCGGGATTGCGACTCGCGAGCGTGACGTCATGGCCGGCGGCGGCCCAC
Organism: Acidimicrobiales bacterium; assembly: GCA_035623975.1. Classification (GTDB taxonomy): domain Bacteria; phylum Actinomycetota; class Acidimicrobiia; order Acidimicrobiales; family Bog-793; genus JAKACA01. The sequence goes on from DASPSK010000354.1 coordinate 6,588, forward strand.
TTGCGGGCCAGCGTCGCACCGATGTTCCCGGCGCCGACGACGGCGATGGTTGTCATGGCAGGTCTCCTCTCGTGCCGAGCATCTAAGTCCCCAACGATTGAGAACCCCGTCACCCGCCGGACCGTTCCCAGCCTTCCGGTCGGGGGCGAACTCGCCGCACCGGTCACCTGAGCCGACCATGCTGGCTCACCTGCATTTGGTCAGGTTGGGCGCGCGGAACGGGTCCCGGTTCGCGGCTTCGACCCGATTTGAGTGCTGGCCGCGACCGTGCAAGCCGTTTTTCGTCAACCTGGGCACACGGAACGTGTCCCGGCTCGCCGCTACGGCCGATCTGAGTGCGGACCACGCTCTGAGCCTTCGGTGTCGCGGAACCGTGGACAGTTACAGGAGCCGCGGCGGCGGGACAGCACCCACGCAGCCCTCCGTGACCGTCTGGGCTACGCGCCCACCCTGCGCGACCGGAAGGTCATGGCGGCGTCGACACCCCAGCTCACGACCTGGCGAGGGGTGATTCGAAACATCTCGTCGTCGAATCCGGGCATGATCTCCTTCCCGCCGGTGCCGAGGATCGAAGCCTCTCCGCGCACCTCGATGGCACGAGGCGTCCACGGGTCGACCGATACGAGGTCGTCCACGACAACGGCCACCTTCGGGTTCTGCTGCACTTGGCGAAACTTCCACCGTTGGGCGAAGTCGTGGCCTCCGATGTCGATCGAATCGTGCTCGGCGTTGTAACGGAACGACACGGGCACGACGTGCGGCTGGCAGTCCAGACCGGTCGTAGCCAAGCGGGCGAGGCGTTGGCTGTGCAGATACTCGATCTCAGCTGGTGTGAAGACACTCATGGCGCACCCCGTTTCCGAGAGAGGCGTTTTAGGTGAGCTCAACCGCGGTCCAGGCTCCTGGACACTCTAGGCAGGTTCGGCAAGATCGCTCCGGGAGCTGGACGCCTCCAGTGCGGGTCGGTCGCTGCCGGGATGCTCTCAAGGACCCGCATGACTGCGATACTCCTCCCGTGGCGCGCACGGCACGACGGATGGAGCGGGTGGATTTCAGCGCCGAAGCGCTCACGCCCGTCTTGGCGTACATGGCGCGGCTGGCCGAGGCCGGCGATGGATGGATCAACCTGATACCCAGGATTACCGATGAGAACGAGAGGCCGACCTCACTCGGGTTCTGGACGCTCTTCAGTGGTGGCGGCACGGGCATCACGATGTGCACCTGGATCCCCGCCGGCCAGGATCGCCGCGGATCCAAAGGATCCAGCCTCGGCATCTCGCACGTCACGGGCCGTCGCGCCGTCGCCCAGCTCGCGCTGGCCGTTCCAATTCCCGAGACCTGGGTGGTCGAACAGGATCACCCTCGCAGAGGGCTGGTCCTGCGCCTTCCGACCAAAGAAACCCATGAGGAGGTGCTCGAGTGGGCGCTGCGGGCGGTCGCTGCGCTGACTCCCGGCCGTCCGATCAGGCGGTGGCGGGCCGACATCTACCTCCCGGCTTCCCCGTGATCACGACTCGACGCCTGGCTCCGCCAGATCGATGATCGCCTCGTGCTCGACCGTCGCCACGATGGTGCCCTCGATCCGAACCACCACCTCGGCCACCACTCGCTCTCCGCGCCGGCGAAACCGCCGCAGGACAGTTGTCGAGACGACCGCCTCGGCGCCGGCTGGTGCGAGGGCGCCGTGCCGCACGACGCTGCGCGTATGGATCCACGAACCGCGCGCCAGCTGGTTGTGGAAGACGAAGTTGGCGAGCGCCGGCCAGACCGCCGGGTGGACAACGCCCGCATCTTCACACACTGACTGTTCATCTCCGGCGCGAGCTGCGTAGTCCGCGCCGTACTCCCCGTCGAGTCGCACTGTGACCTCAGTGAGCTGCTCGCCCGGCCTCTGATCGCCAACGCCCCGATGATGGCGCCAGGCGGACACCTCGACCACAGGACGGCCGACGCCGTCGCAGACGACAGCCACGTCGAGACCGCCGTCGGGTCGGTCCTCGACGGGAATCCAGAGTCTGCTCCCGTCGTCCACGGGCGCCCTGAAGCGGACTTCGGCCTGGCCTGAGGCCACCCAGTCGAGCCCGAGCCGTTCGATGATCGGATGGCAGCAGTACGCATACGTAGTCACCCCGGCCACGAGGGCACGGTTGAATCCGGCAGCACGGGCACCGGCGTCGGTATGGATCGGATTGCGGGCGTGCTCCGGGAGGTTGCGTGCGACGATCGACCAGGGGACTCGGCTGGCCTTGTCCACGTGCGCAGCCTACGGCTCACGCGATTCTTCCGGGTTAGGGTCGCGCTCCATGGGGGGAGCTGTTCGGGCGGGGGCGAGATGACGCCGCGCCCTCTCACCGGGGAGCGTCGTTCTGGGCGCCTCGGTGCCGTGCTGGCGGGGTGGATGGCCGCCTGCCTGCTCTGCACGGCGGGGCTGACTGGAGCCTCCCCGAGCCTCGCGCTCGCTCGGCGGACGACCTCACCGGCCGTGGAGCCGTGCCCCGGCCTCTCCGGCGTCCTCTGCGGCAACATCAAGGTCCCGCTCTACTGGGGTCTCCCGGAGCTCGGCAGTCTGAACGTGCACTTCGAGGTGTACCCGCCCACGGACTCCTCGCTTCCGGCGCTCGAGCCCATCGTGGCCATGGAAGGCGGGCCCGGCTACCCCTCCACCGGATCGGCGGCAAGCTACCTGTTCATGATCGGGTCGCTCCACCGGCGCCACGCCCTCATCCTCATGGACCAGCGAGGGACCGGAGGCTCGGACGCCATCAACTGTCCCGGCGTGCAGGACTACGACGGCCTCGTCCGGCCCGACAAGTTCCCGAGGGTGGTCGCCGAGTGCGCGAAGGATCTCGGCCGCGAGGCGAACGCCTACGGCAGCGCGGCTGTCGCGGAAGACCTCCGTGCCATTCTCGAGACGCTGCACGTCACGAAGGTCGACCTCTATGGGGACTCATACGGCAGCTACGCGGCCCAGGTCTTCGCCCTCCACTATCCGGACTTCGTGCGCGACCTGGTTCTCGACGGCACCTACGACCAGCAGTTCGATCCCTTCGAGCCCGAAGCGGTGAGGGCGCTGCGCCACTCCTGGGACACCATCTGCAGGGCCTTCAGGGGCTGCAAGGGAGACGAGTTGCTGGACGACCTCGCCGCTTTCGAGGGCAGGCTCGCGCGGCACCCCCTCGTGGCCGTGGCCGACGACGAGTACGACTCGCCCCAGCACGTCGACTTGACGGCCGCCGCCTTCGCCCAGCTCGTCTTCGACGCCACCTACAGCTACACGTTCTTCCGCGACCTTCCGGCCGCCATCGTGGCGGCCGACGCCGGCGACCTCGCTCCCATCGAACGCCTCGCGGCCGAGGACGTCAGCTTCAACGCCGCCGGCGGGTCACCCTCGGAATATTCCGCTGGCGACCTCGAGGCAGTCTCGTGCCACGACTACCCGACAGCTTGGAAGACGGCCTCGGGCGTGGCGGCGCGAGCCTCACAGCTCGACGCGGCCATCAAGCATCTCCCTGCCTCCGTGTTCTTCCCCTTCCCAAAGGGCGTCTGGCTGGCCTCGCTGGACGAGAACGAGCTCGTCTACGGCTGCCTCGACTGGCCGCGACCGACCGTCGCCGACCCTCCCTTCCCGGCAGGAGCGCCCTTTCCCCGGCTACCCGTGCTCGTGCTCGACGGGCTGCTCGACCAGGCAACGCCGCTCACCGACGCCGGCGAGGTGGCCAGTGCCTGGCCGGACACGACTTTCGTGCGCGTGGCCAACTCCAACCACGTCACCGCGCAGGCTGACTTCCTCCACTGTGTCTCGGTCATCGTGAGACGGTTCCTTGCCACCCGCGCGGCCGGTGACACCGCTTGTGCCAGCGAGGTGCCGCCTCCGTACGTCGTCCCAGTCTTCCCCACAGAG
>DASPSK010000476.1:0-20272 GCA_035623975.1 Acidimicrobiales bacterium
AGGGCATCTGCGACCAGCTGGTGCGCCGGGTCGCCTTCCGCCGCGCCATGAAGCGGGCGATCCAGACCGTGCAGAAGGCCGGCGCCCAGGGCGTGCGGGTGCAGTGCTCCGGCCGGCTGGGTGGTTCGGAGATGGCCCGCAAGGAGTCCTACCGGGAGGGTCGTGTGCCCTTGCACACGTTGCGGGCCGACATCGACTACGGGTTTCGTGAGGCGAGGACGAGCACCGGCCGCATCGGCGTGAAGGTCTGGATCTACAAGGGCGACATCCTGCCCTACAGGGTCTCGAGCGAGGAGAAGATCTCCCGCGAGGTGGCGATGGCCGTGGGCGAGACGTCCGGCCAGGGCCGCCGCAGGATCGTGAGCGCGGGCGGCGGCCGTCGCCGGCCGGAGCTGGGCGAGCCCGGCTCGCTGCTCGAGGGTGAGGCGGCGGCCGCCGAGCTCGCCGCCGCGACAGCCGAGGGCGAGGCGGCGCCGGCGCCCGAGGCGGCCGAGGCCGGCATCGCCGCCACCCCGCTGCCCGGTGCCGGTGGCGGTGACGAGGCCCTCGAGCGCCTGCTCGCCGAGGAGGAAGAGATCGAACGTCGCACCCGCGACCAGCATCATGACGTTCCCCACTTCCGCCGGGAGAACGACTGATGTTGATGCCCCGCAAGACCAAGCACCGCAAGCAGCAGCGCGGTCGCCTGAACGGCATGACGAAGGGCGGCGAGTCCGTCACCTTCGGCGAGTACGGCATCCAGGCCCTCGAGCCCGCCTGGATCACGGCTCGCCAGATCGAGGCCGCCCGAATCGCCATGACCCGCCACGTCAAGCGAGGCGGCAAAGTCTGGATCCGGGTCTTCCCGGACAAGCCCGTCACCCAGAAGCCGGCCGAGACCCGCATGGGCTCCGGCAAGGGGAACCCGGAGCACTGGGTCGCCGTCGTCCGCCCCGGCCGGATCCTCTTCGAGCTGGCGGGAGTGGACGAGGCGCTCGCCCGCGGCGCCATGGAGCGGGCGATCCAGAAGCTCCCGATGAAGGCGCGTTTCGTCACGCGGCCCGGCATCGGATCGACGCCGGAGGTGCAGGTCTGATGTCGACCGCCGCGGAGTTGCGCGAGCTCGACGATGACGAGCTCGAGAACCGGCTGATCAACGCGCGCAAGGAGCTGTTCAACTTGCGTTTCCAGGCTGCCACGGGACGGCTCGACAACTCCGCCCGCACGGGGGCGGTGCGCCGCGACATCGCCCGTCTGCTCACGGTCATGCGCGACCGCGAGGCCGGGCTGGGTTCCGTGCCCACGCCCGGTGGGGGATTGAGCGGTGCCCGCCGCCGGCGCCGGAACGAGGAGGAGTGATGTCCGAGAACGAGACGACGAAGCCCGCGGGCGCGGCAAAGCCGGCCGGTGCCGTCCCGACGCGGGAGAACCGCCGCAAGGTGCGGGAAGGGCTCGTGCTCTCCACGGCCATGGAGAAGACGGCCGTCGTCGCCGTCACCGAGCGCGTCCGCCATCCGAAGTACGCGAAGACGGTGCAGCGCACGCGCAAGCTGTACGTGCACGACGAGGACAACCAGGCCTCGGCCGGGGACCGTGTGCGGGTGGCCGAGACGCGGCCCTACTCGAAGATGAAGCGCTGGCGGCTCGTAGAGGTGCTGGAGCGTGCCCGATGATCCAGCAGGAGTCACGCCTGCGCGTCGCCGACAACTCCGGGGCGAAGGAGGTCCTGTGCATCAAGGTGCTGGGCGGGTCGCGCCGGCGGTACGCCCGCATCGGCGATGTCTTCATCGCCACGGTGAAGGACGCCGTGCCCGGGGCGGCCGTGAAGAAGGGTGATGTCGTGCGCTGCGTCGTCGTGCGCACTCGCAAGGAGAACCGCCGGAGCGACGGGAGCTACATCCGTTTCGACGAGAACGCCGCCGTCCTCATCAACGATCAGTCGCAGCCGAGGGGCACGCGCATCTTCGGGCCTGTCGGCCGTGAGCTGCGTGACAAGCGGTTCATGAGGATCGTGTCGCTCGCTCCGGAGGTGATTTGAATGCGTATCCGCAAAGGTGACCGGGTCCAGGTGCTGCAGGGCAAGGACCGCGGGAAGACGGGTGCCGTCATGCGCGTCATCCCCTCTGAGAACAAGGTGATCGTGGAGGGCGTGAACATCTCCAAGCGACACAGCCGGCCGCGGCGGGGCACGATGCAGGGCGGCATCATCGACAAGGACATGCCCATGCACGCCGCCTCGGTGGCGATCGTCTGCTCGAGCTGTGGGCCGACGAGGATCGGCTACCGCTACGACGAGCAGGGTCGCAAGCTGCGCGTCTGCAAGAAATGCGGAGGAGACCTGTGAGCGCGGCCGGGGCGGGGGTGGCGACACGGCCGCGCCTTCGCGCCCGTTACGACACCGAGGTGCGCGATCAGCTCCGCAGGGATCTCGGCCTGTCGAACGTGATGGAGGTCCCCCGGCTCGAGAAGATCGTCATCAACATGGGCGTCGGTCGCGCCACCCAGCAGCAGTCCCTGCTCGAGGGCGCCGTCCGCGACCTCACGGCCATCGCCGGTCAGAAGCCTGTCGTCACCAAGGCGCGCCGCTCCATCGCCGGGTTCAAGCTCCGGGAGGGCAACGCCATCGGCTGCATGGTGACGCTGCGAGGTGACCGCATGTGGGAGTTTCTCGACCGCCTCATCAGCCTGGCGATCCCGAGGATCCGGGACTTCCGCGGGTTGTCACCGCGGAGCTTCGACGGGCATGGCAACTACACCTTCGGGGTGACCGAGCAGCTCATCTTCCCGGAGATCAACTACGACAAGATCGACTCGACCCGCGGGATGGACATCACGATCGTGACGTCTGCTCGCACCGACGACGAAGGCCGGGCGCTGCTGCTGGCCTTCGGATTCCCGTTCCGACGCGAAGGGCAGTAAGCGGGCTATGGCCAAGAAGGCACTAATCGAGAAGCAGGAGCGCACCCCGAAATTCAAGGTGCGCGCCTATACGCGCTGCCGGCGTTGTGGCCGGCCGAAGGCGGTGTTCCGCAAATTCGGGCTCTGCCGCATCTGTCTGCGCGAGCTCGTGCACGCCGGCGAAGTGCCCGGTGTCACGAAGGCGAGCTGGTGAGGGGAGGGGATCGCCCATGACCATGACTGACCCGATCGCCGACATGCTCACACGCGTCCGCAATGCCAACGTCGCCATGCACGACAGCGTGCGCATGCCGAGCTCGAAGCTGAAGGAGGCGCTGGCGGTGATCCTCGAGCGCGAGGGCTACATCGCCGGTTTCTCGGCGACTGACGACCCTGGGCGGCCCGGACGCGTGCTCGAGATCCAGCTCAAGTACACGGGCGAGCGTGATCGCGTCATCGGGGGCCTCAAGCGGGTCTCCAAGCCCGGCCTCCGCATCTACGTTCGCGCCGACCGCCTCCCCCGCGTGCTCGGCGGCCTCGGCGTGGCGGTTCTCTCGACGAGCCAGGGCCTCATGACCGACCGCGAGGCGCGTCAGCGCAAGGTCGGCGGCGAGGTGCTGTGTTATGTCTGGTGAGGTGCGCTGATGTCGCGAATCGGAAAAAGCCCGATCCCGGTTCCTGCCGGCGTCGAGGTGACCCTCGCCGGCCGCAGCGTCGTCGTGAAGGGCCCGCAGGGCCAGCTGCAGCGGGAGCTGCCGGGGGAGATCACGGTGCGGCAGGAGGACTCCACCCTCGTCGTGCAGCGGCCGGATGACGAACGCCAGAACCGGGCGCTCCACGGTCTCACGCGCTCGCTCGTTGCCAACATGGTCATCGGGGTGACGACCGGGTACACGAAGGACCTCGACATCGTCGGCGTGGGCTACCGGGTGACCGCCAAGGGCCCGCAGCAGCTCGAGCTGGCGCTCGGCTTCAGCCATCCCGTTATCGTGGACGCTCCGGCGGGCATCTCCTTCGAGGTCCCGGCACCCACGCGCATCATCGTGAAGGGCATCGACAAGGAGCTCGTAGGTCAAGTCGCCGCCGACATCCGCAAGATCCGCAAGCCGGAGCCCTACAAGGGCAAGGGCGTGCGGTACGTGGGTGAGGTCGTGCGGCGCAAGGCAGGGAAGGCAGCCAAGTAGTCATGGGCACGAGGACCCGCACGCACGAACTGAAGGAGCGCCGCCACCGGCGCGTCCGCAAGAAGGTCGCCGGCACGCCGGAGCGGCCTCGCCTGGCCGTCTTCCGCTCGAACCGGCACATCGTCGCCCAAGTGATCGACGACCGGGCAGGCACGACGCTCGTGGCGGCCTCGACCGTGGAGGCGGCCCTGCGGAAGGGGGCCACCGGCAACGCCGCCGCCGCCGCGACGGTCGGTCGGCTTGTCGCCGAACGCTGCCTGGCCGCCGGCATCACCAAAGTCGTCTTCGACCGGGGCGGCGCCCGCTACCACGGTCGGGTGGCCGCGCTTGCAGCCGCCGCACGCGAAGCCGGATTGGAGCTGTGAGTGGCTGAGTCCCAGTACGAAGAGCGGACGATCAAGGTCAACCGCGTGGCCAAGGTCGTGAAGGGCGGTCGGCGCTTCTCCTTCACGGCCCTCATGGTCATCGGCGACGGCAACGGTCGCGTCGGCCTCGGCTACGGCAAGGCGAAGGAAGCCGGCCTGGCGGTGCAAAAGGGCATCGACGAGGCGAAGAAGAACATGATCGACGTCCCCCTCGCCGGCTCCACCATCACGCACCCGGTCATCGGGCGCGCCGGTGCGGGTCGGATCCTCCTGAAGCCGGCCGCCCCTGGTACCGGAGTCATCGCCGGCGGAGCCGCCCGACAGATCCTCGAGATGGCCGGCGTCCGCGACGTCGTGGCGAAGTCGCTCGGCACCTCGAATGCCATCAACGTCGCCCACGCCACCCTTGCCGGGCTGAAGAGCCTGCGACGGCCCGACGAGGTCGCTCGCCTGCGGGGCAAGTCCCCCGACGAGGTCACGCCGAACGGCGTGCTGCGTGCCTATGACGAGCGCCGCCGCCTCGGCCGCGCCGCCGCCGCTGTGGAGGCCTGAGATGGCAGATCTCATCGTCACCCAAGTGCGCTCCGGCATCGGCCAGAAGCCGAAGCACCGGGGCACCCTGCGGGCTCTCGGTCTCGGTCGCATCGGCAAGTCCAACGTCCTGCCGGATCGGCCGGAGATCCGGGGCATGATCGCACGCGTCCCCCATCTGGTCGAGGTGACCTACGTCGGCGCCGGAGAGGAGTCAGGGTCATGAAGGTGCACGATCTCGCCCCTGCTCCGGGTGCACACCGCTCGAGGCGACGGGTGGCCCGTGGCATCGCCGGCAAGGGGGGGAAGACGGCCGGCCGGGGCACGAAGGGCGCCAAGGCGCGCGACACGTCAAAACCCGGTTTCGAGGGCGGCCAGCTACCGCTCACGCAGCGGATCCCGAAGCTGCGCGGCTTCGCCAACCCGTTCCGGGTCGAGTACAACGTCGTGAACCTCGACGTGCTCGAGGACCTCGAGGACGTCGAGGTCACCCCGGACAGCCTGAAGGCGGCCGGTATTGTCCACCACAAAGGCCTCGTAAAGGTCCTCGGCGGTGGCGAGCTGACACGGGCTGTGCACGTATCGGCCCACGCCTTTTCGCAAACCGCCAAGACTGCCATCGAGGCGGCCGGCGGCAGCGTCACGGTGCTGGCCAAGCCCTTCGGCGACCGCCGGCCGCCCGCCAGGGGGAACGCGCTCGCCAACCGCTAGGGTTGCGGAGCGCCCCCGAGGGCATTTCGCATCGCTAAGGACCGCCCCGCCGCTGGGGCACGCTTGAGGAGAGGGCATGCTCGCAAGCCTGCGCAACTTGGTTCGGGTCGCAGACCTGCGGAACAAGATCCTGTTCACCATTCTGGTGATCGCCATCTACCAGCTGGGTATCAGCATCCCCGTCCCGGGCATCGACTTCACCGCGCTGCACAGCATCAACAGGTCGGCTTCCTCCGGCGGCATCCTCGGCTACCTGAGCCTGTTCGCCGGCACCGGCCTGTCCCACGCCGCCGTGTTGGGGCTCGGCATCATGCCCTACATCACGTCCTCGATCATCATCCAGCTGCTCACGGGCGTGATCCCGAAATTCATGCAGTGGCGTGAACAAGGAGCCGTCGGCCAGCGCAAGCTCACGCAGGCAACCCGCTACCTGACGGTCTCTCTCGCCATCATGCAGAGCGCCGGCCTCGTCTTCCTCTTCCACTCCGGCGACATCTTCGCCACGCCGACGCCCATCATCGAGAACAAGTACTTCAACGCCCCCCACATCCTCTTCATGATCCTCGTGCTCACGGCGGGCACGGCCTTTGTCATGTGGCTCGGTGAGCTCATCACCCAGCGCGGCATCGGCAACGGCATGTCGATCCTCATCTTCTCGAACGTGATCAGCGCCATCCCGATCTACGGAGAGTTCATCAAGGAGGACAAGGGCTGGCCCTTCCTCGCCCTCATCGTCGTCGTCTGCATCGGCCTCCTCACGGCCATCGTCTTCATGGAGCAGGGCCAGCGGCGCATCCCCGTCACCTTCGCCAAGCGGCTGCAGGGCAGGCGCGTCTACCAGGGGCAGAGCACCTACATCCCGATGAAGGTCAACTCGGCCGGCGTCATCCCGATCATCTTCGCCAACTCACTGCTGTACATACCGCTCCTCATCTCCAACGTCGTGCCCTGGCCAGGCTTCCGCAGCTGGGTGCAGCAGAACCTCGCCGGCGGGACCGACGGCGTCTACCTCGTCGCCTACGGGTTTCTCATCATCGTCTTCACGTTCTTCTACGTGCACGTGACCTTCGACCCCTTCCAGCAGGCCGAGCAGATCCAAAAACAGGGCGGCTACATCCCCGGCTTCCGTCCGGGCAGACCTACCGAGCGCTACCTCTCCCGCATCCTCAACCGGTTGACCCTGCCCGGGAGCTTGTTCCTCGCCACCGTGGCGCTGCTCCCGTCGGTGATCCTCAGAAGCGTGCACATCACCCAGATCCCGTTCTTCGGGACGACGCTGCTCATCTCCGTCGGCGTCGCCCTCGAGACGATGAAGCAGATTGACAGCCAGCTGATGATGCGTAACTACGAGGGCTTCCTGCAGTAAGTGATACCGGGCGGGAGGCTCGTCGTCCTCGGGAAGCAGGGGGCAGGAAAAGGGACGCAATGTGTGCGTCTGTCACACCATTACGTCATCCCCCACATCTCCACGGGCGACATGTTGCGAGGTGAGCAGAAAGCCGGCACCGAGCTCGGGCTGGAAGCCCAACGCTACATGGACTCAGGTGAGCTGATCCCTGACGAGGTCGTGCTCAAGATGGTCGCCCAGCGGCTCGACCAGGACGACACGAGGACGAGGGGTTTCGTTCTCGATGGTTTCCCGCGCACGGTGGCGCAGGCGGAGGGGCTGGACGAGCTCCTCTCGCCCGCCAGCCTCGACCTGGCCGTCAACATCGTCGTGCCAACGCCGCTCGTCCTCCGGCGCCTCGCCAGCCGGCGCGTGTGCGAGGACTGCGCCGCCATCTACTCGACAGTGTCACCTCCGCGCGTCGCCTGGATCTGCGACGCGTGCGGTGGCGAGGTCATCCACCGCGAGGACGACACGGAGGCAGCCATCCACCGTCGTCTCGATCTCTACGAGCAGCAGACTCAGCCCCTCATCACGTGGTACCGCCGCGCCGGCAAGCTGGTCTCCATCTCCGGCGTGGGGAGCCCGGAAGCCGTCTCGGACCGGTTGATCGCCGCCGTCGACGATCACCGCTCGGCCTCAGGAGGCTTCGGCGCACCCCTGCGGGTCTCCGGCGGCCTGTCGCCCCGGAGCGATCCCGACGAAGGCGCTGGCTACGAGAGCGATCCCGAAGAGCGCCATGGCTAGGAAGCCCGAGCGGACCGAAGGCGACGGGCGGGGCGAGTCGAGCGGCGGACGGCACCGGTGAGGCGCACTGCCGAGGAGCTCGCCAAGATGCGCAAGGCGGGCAAAGTGGTGGCCGAGATCCACGAGAAGACGCGCGCCGTCATCCGACCGGGCGTCACCACGCGCCAGATCGACGTCGTCTCCCGCGAAGTACTGGCGCGCCGGGGCGCGCGGTCGAACTTCCTCCATTACCACGGCTTCCCGGCGACGGTCTGCACGTCGCCCAATGACATGATCGTGCACGGCATCCCCTCTGACCTGGTGCTCGAGGAGGGTGACATCATCTCGGTCGACTGCGGGGCGATCGTCGAGGGCTACCACGGCGACGCCGCCTACACCGTCGGGGTCGGGGAGGTGTCGGCGGAGGCCCGCAGGCTCATGGAGGTCACGGAGGCGAGCCTGTGGAAAGGCATCGACCAGCTCCGCGACGGCAACCGGTTGCACGAGGTCGGGCGGGCGGTGCAGAAGGTGGCGGAGGCGGCCGGTTTCTCCGTCGTGCGCAACTACGTCGGCCACGCCATCGGAACCGAGATGCACGAGGAGCCCCAAGTGCCGAATTACTGGCCTGGCACCCCGGGGCCGAGGATCAAGCTCGGGCACGTTTTCGCCCTCGAGCCCATGGTGAACGCCGGCGGTCCCGAGACGGTCGAGCTCTCTGACGGTTGGAGCGTCGTGACGGCTGACGGGAGCCTCTCGGCTCATTTCGAGCACACGGTCGCCGTGACCGAGGATGGCCCGGAGGTGCTCACGATCGCCTAGCTAGGGCGAACGACGGCATGCCCGCAGCTGCCGCCGGTCGCACCGGGGGCGACCGGCGGCTATGCTGGTGAATGCCTTCGGGCGAACGCGTTCGCGCGGCCGCTCACGGCCGTTGCGGAAAGCTCTCGATGTGCTGGGTGCTTGCCGCGCCGAAGTTACTACCGACGAAACCCTGGAGGGTCACCTGCCAAAGCCCAAGGAGGATGCCATCGTGCTCGAAGGCACGGTTGTGGAACCGCTGCCGAACGCGATGTTCCGTGTCGAGCTCGAGAACGGGCACAAGGTGCTGGCCCACAGCTCGGGCAAGATGCGGATGCACCGGATCCGCATCCTCCCTGGCGACCGCGTGCAGGTGGAGATCACGCCATACGACCTCAACCGCGGTCGGATCACCTACCGGTACAAGTAAGTCGGGACAATCGGGAGACGCCGACTGGTGCAGCCGGATCGTCTCGATGCAAGAGATCATGAGTCACGCGGCCCGGCGCCCCTGCGCCCGGCCGGCAGGAACAGGTAAGTGGGGAAAAGGGACGGCAAGGGTGAAGGTGCGACCGAGCGTCAAAGCGATGTGTGAGAAGTGCAAGGTGATCCGGCGGCACGGCGTCGTCATGGTCATCTGCGAGAACCCGCGCCACAAGCAGCGGCAAGGCTGACGATGGCTCGCATCTCCGGCGTCGACATCCCCCGCGAGAAGCGGCTCGAGATATCGCTCACCTACATCTACGGCATCGGGCGGACGACGGCCCAGCAGGTGTGCGACGCGACCGGGATCGACTGCAACACCCGCGTGCGTGAGCTGACCGACGAGGAAGTCGCTCGGCTGCGCACCTACATCGACACGAACTTGAAGGTCGAGGGCGACCTCCGGCGGGACGTGGCCCAGGACATCAAGCGAAAGATGGAGATCGGGTGCTACCAGGGCATCCGGCACCGCCGCGGTCTCCCCGTCCACGGGCAGAGGACGCACACCAATGCCCGTACCCGCAAGGGACCGAAGAAGACCGTCGCCGGCAAGAAGAAGGTACGCAAGCACTGATGGCAAAGACCACGAAACCGGGCGGCCGCCGGCCGCGGCGCCGAGAGCGCAAGAACGTCGCCTACGGCGTCGCCCACATCAAGAGCTCCTTCAACAACACGATCGTCTCGATCACCGACCAGGAGGGCAACGTCCTCTCCTGGGCCTCGGCCGGCAACGTCGGTTTCAAGGGGTCGCGCAAGTCGACTCCCTTCGCCGCCCAGATGGCGGCGGAGCAGTGCGGCAAGCGAGCCATGGAGCACGGCGTGCGCCGCGTGGACGTGCTCGTGCGCGGCCCGGGCTCCGGACGGGAGACCGCCATCCGATCGCTCGCGAGCGTCGGCATCGAAGTCGTCGGCATCAAAGACGTCACCCCTATCCCGCACAACGGCTGCCGCCCCAAGAAGCGGCGTCGCGTCTGAGCGTCGAGTACGAGGAGCACCCACCCATGGCCCGATACACCGGCCCGGTCTGCCGCCTTTGCCGGCGCGACAAGACCAAGCTCTACTTGAAGGGCGCCAAGTGCGACACGGCGCGTTGCCCGGTCGAGCGGCGGCCCAACCCTCCCGGCGAGCACGGACGTGACCGACTCCGGCAGGGCTCGGAGTACAACACCCAGCTCCGCGAGAAGCAGAAGACCCGCCGCATCTACGGCGTGCTCGAGCAGCAGTTCGCCAACACCTACGAGGAGGCGAACCGCCAAGGAGGCATCACGGGTGAGAACCTGCTGCGGATGCTCGAGCTCCGCCTCGACAACATCGCCTTCCGCGCAGGTTGGGGTGCCAGCCGCAACCAGGCCCGCCAGTTCGTGCGCCACGGCCACGTACGCGTGAACGGCAAGCGAGTCACGATCCCGAGCTACCGCGTCCGCCAGTCCGACGTCATCGAGCTCAGCGAGAAGGCCCGCGGCTTCATCGTCGTCCGGCACAACCAGGACACGCTCGACCGCAGGCCGCCGGCCTGGCTCGAGGTCCTCGACGGGGGTAACTCCGTGCGTGTCCTCGCCGTGCCGTTGCGGGAGCAGATCGACACCCAGGTCAGGGAGCAGCTCATCGTCGAGCTGTACTCGAAGTAGTCGCCCACGCTGTCTCAGGGCCGCCCTCACAGCACCCCGAGCGGCACCGCCGAAAGCAGCACCGCCGTCTAAGGAGCCCAGTACCCAATGCTCATCATCCAGCGCCCGACCGTTGAGTCGCTCGGCGAGTCGGATCAGTTCCGCCAGCGTTTCGCCATCGGTCCCCTCGACCCCGGCTTCGGCCGCACACTTGGCGCCTCGCTTCGCCGCACCCTGCTGTCGTCGATCCCCGGCGCCGCCGTCACCCAGGTCCGTTTCGACGACGCCCTGCACGAGTTCACCTACCTCCAGGGTGTGAAGGAGGACGTCAGCGACATCATCTTGAACTTGAAGGATCTCGTCCTCCGCAGCGAGTCCGACGAGCCCGTGACGATGCGCGTGGACGTGAAGGGCCCGGCGGACGTGAGTGGCGCCGACATCAAGGTGACCTCCGACGTCGAGGTCTTGAACCCGGAGCTCCACATCGCCACGGTGAATGCCAAGGGCCGCCTTGCCATGGACGTGACGGTCGAGCGCGGCAAGGGCTACGTGGCCGCCGAGCGCAAGCAGACCTCCTCCACCATCGGGGTCATCCCTGTGGACGCCATCTACTCGCCTGTGCGCCGGGTGGCCTTCGACGTCGAGCCGACCCGAGTCGAGGTCTCCACGGACTACGACCGGCTCGTTCTCGACATCGAGACGGACGGTTCCATCAGCCCGCGGGAGGCTCTCGCCTCGGCCGGGCAGACGCTGCGCTCGCTGCTCTCCCTCGTGGCCGAGCTGGCCGACGAGGGCCACGGCCTCGAGCTCGGTGATGTCGGGTCGGCCACGGCCGGCTCCCCGGACCTCGATCTGCCGATCGAGGACCTCGACCTCTCCGAGCGGCCGCGCAACTGCCTGAAGAGGGCGCAGATCAACACCGTCGGCGAGTTGATCCAGCGCACGCCGGAGGAGCTCCTGTCCATCACGAACTTCGGCCAGAAGTCCCTCGACGAGGTGCTCGTGCGCCTCGACGAGCGCGGCCTGGCCCTGCGGGAGGGGGCGATCTGATGCCGGCAGCTCCGCGCAAGTCGCGGCGCTTCGGTGGCGACGCCGCCCATCAGAAAGCCATGATGGGCAACCTCATGGCCTCGCTCATCGCCACCTACCCGTCCGTCAACCGGGGGCTCGTCACGACCGAGGCCAAGGCGAAGGCGCTTCGCCCCGTGGCCGAGAAGATGATCACGAAGGCGATCAAGGGCGACATGCACAGCTACCGGCAGGTCATCGCCTTCATACGTGACGAGGACATGGCACACGCCCTCTTCCACGACATCGCCCCCCTCTACGAGGACCGCCCCGGTGGCTACCTGCGCATCCTCAAGCTCGGCCCGCGCCCCGGGGACAAGGCCCCCATGGCGCGCGTGCAGTGGGTGTGAGGCTCTTCGACCCCGAGGAGGCTGCCGCCACGGCAGCCGAAATTGTGCCCGACCCTGCAGGGGCCACCCTGCCAGTCCTGCCCAAAGCGGCCCCCGGGGGGCCGCTTTGCCGTCTCCGCCTCCTCGTCGCCTATGACGGCGGGCCTTTCCACGGCTTCGCCTCCCAACCGGGCCAGGCCACCGTCGGCGGGCGGCTCTCCGAGGCCCTCGGTCGGCTCGCCGGCCATGAGGTCACACTCACGTGCGCCGGGCGGACTGACGCCGGCGTGCACGCCGCCGGCCAGGTCGTACATGCCGACGTCGCCGAGGCGATCTTCGACCGTCACGACGAGCCGGGCCTCGTCCGCTCGCTCACGCACCAGGTCGGCCCGGAGGTGGCTGTGCTCGACCTCAAGCGGGCAGAGCCCGGCTTCGACGCCCGACGCTCGGCCCTCTCGAGGCGGTACCGCTACGTGCTCCTCCGCTCACCCGCCGCCGACCCGCTGCTCCGTCACCTCAGCTGGCACGTGCCGGGGGAGCTCGACGTCGCCGCCATGCGGATGGCGGCCGACACCCTCCTCGGCGAGCACGACTTCGCGGCGTTCTGCCGCCGACCGCCCGAGGGCGGCTCCACCGTCCGCCGTGTGTCGGAGGCGGCCTGGCTGAGCGACTCTGATCGGCGGCTCTGGCGGTTCGAGATCGAGGCGAACGCCTTCTGCCACCAGATGGTGCGCTCGGTCGTGGGGGCCCTCGTCTCGGTCGGCGAGGGCCGCCTGACGCCCGCCGGCGTCCTTGAGATCCTCCGATCGGGCGAGCGTTCCCGCGGCTCGCGGCTGGCGCCGCCCGGCGGGCTCTGCCTCGAGTACGTGCGCTACCCGATCGAGCTCGTGCCCGGGGGCATCTGGAGCCCCCCGGGCAGCCTCGCGGTTGCCTGAGGCGCCGGCGGCGCCTATCCTGTTGGGACATGGCGCGCGCCGCGTCTTGAGCGCGCGCCCGGTTCCTGGCTGAGTCGCCTGCGGGCGCCGGATGCCCCCGAGCCGCTGGCAGTCCGCAGCCGCGGGCGGTCCCGACGAGAGACACTGAGCAAGGACGATTGGTGCGTACGTACTCCACGAAACCCAGCGAGATCGAGCGCGTCTGGTACGTCGTCGACGCTGAGGGCATGATCCTCGGCCGCGTGGCGACGGAGGTCGCTCGCCTCCTGCGCGGCAAGCACCGCCCGATCTACACCCCCCACCTGGACACGGGCGACCACGTCATCGTCGTCAACGCCGCCAAGGTCGTCCTCACGGCCAACAAGGGCGAGCAGTCCTTCACCTACCGGCACAGCGGCTATCCGGGCAGCCTGCGGGCTACGAGCTACTCCGAGCTGCTGCGGGAAAAGCCGGAGGAGCTCATGCGATCCGCCGTGCGCGGCATGCTCCCCAAGGGCACGCTCGGCCGCAAGATGCTGACGAAGCTCAAGGTCTACGCCGGCCCCGAGCATCCGCACGCTGCGCAGATGCCGAAGCCGTTCGCGCTCCCGGCCTCGGCGGCTCGGAGGGTGTCATGACGGTGCCGTCGCCCGCCCACCACCGCCCGGGCGCCCATGCCGCATCACCCGATTCGAAGGAGAGGTTCACTCGCTGATGCCAAAGCCGCTCGTACAAGCGACCGGTCGCCGCAAGCAAGCGGTGGCGCGTGTGCGCTTCCGCCCGGGACAGGGTGTCATCACGATCAACCGCCGGGGTTTCGAGGACTACTTCCCGTCCGCGACGGCGCGGATGCTCGCCTCCGAGCCCTTGCGGCTCGTCAACAAGGGCGAGGAGTTCGACGTCGACGCCACGATCGACGGCGGCGGCCTGTCCGGACAGGCGGGTGCGCTCCGGCTCGGGATCGCCCGCGGTCTCATCGAGATCGACCCCGAGCTGCGCGGTCAGCTGAAGAAGGCCGGCATGCTCACTCGCGACGCCCGCGAGAAGGAGAGCAAGAAGTACGGTTTGAAGAAGGCCCGCAAGGCGCCTCAGTACTCGAAGCGCTGAGGTTCGCCGAGGTGCTGCGATTCGGCACCGACGGGATCCGCGGAGTCGCCAACTCAGAGATCACTCCCGAGATCGCCCTCGCCCTCGGGCGGGCAGCCGCGCGGCACTTGGCGGGTTCTCCCTGGCTGCTCGGCCGCGACACCCGCCGCTCCGGTCCGATGCTGCTGGCGGCGCTGGCCGCCGGGCTCGCCTCCGAGGGGCGAGATGTCGTCGACGCCGGGGTCATCCCCACCCCCGGCCTCGCCTGGCTGGCGGGGGAGCGGGGCATCCCCGCCGCCATGGTCTCGGCTTCGCACAACCCCTTCGGCGACAACGGCATCAAGCTGCTCGGAACAGGCGGGACCAAGCTGTCTGTGCAGGACGAGGTGGCTATCCAGGACGAGCTCGAGCAGGGGTTGCCTGCAGAGCCTGCTGCCGGCACCGACGTCGGCGCCATCTCGACCGACACCGCCGGCCTCCGCTCCTACATCGAACGTCTCGCCGCCGTCGTGCCCGGGGCGGCCGGCTTCGCCGGCACGGTCGTCGTCGACTGCGCCAACGGCGCCGCCAGCGTCGTGGCACCGGCGGTCTTTGACCGCCTCGGCCTCGACCATGTCGTGATCTGCGCCTCCCCGGACGGGACGAACATCAATGCCGGCTGCGGTTCCACCCATCTCTCCGTGCTGCAGGGGGAGGTGGCGAGGCGGGGCGCATCCATAGGTCTCGCCTTCGACGGCGATGCCGACCGCATGCTCGCAGTCGATCAGCACGGCGATGTCGTCGACGGAGACCAGCTCATCGCCATGTTCGCCGCCGACCTGCACGAGCGGGGACAGCTCGTCGGGGACCACGTCGTCGTGACGGTGCTCTCCAACCTGGGCCTGCGCCTTGCCCTCAGCTCCCGCGGGGTCTCCCTCGTCGAGACGCCTGTCGGCGACCGCTACGTCGCCGACGCCCTCGAGGCCGGTGGCTACGTGCTCGGCGGCGAGCAGTCCGGCCATCTCATCTTCCGTGAGCACGCCGTGACCGGTGACGGCGTGCTCACGTCCCTCAAGCTGCTGGAGCTCCTCGCGCGCCGCCGCCTGCCCCTCTCTGAGCTGGCGGGCGTTTCGATGCAGCGCCTCCCGCAGCTCATGGTGAACGTGCCCGTGCGCGACCGCCACCGTCTCGAGTTCGCCTCGGCCGTCTGGGACGAAGTCACGGCGGTCGAAGCCGAGCTCGGCACGAGCGGCCGGGTCGTGCTTCGTTCGAGCGGCACCGAGCCGGCTGTGAGGGTCATGGTCGAAGCCCCGACGATCGAGGAAGTCGACCGCCAGGTCAGGCGCCTCGCCGCCGTCGTGCAGCGTGAGCTGGGCTGAGGCTCGCGCGGCGGCCTGAGGGCCGGGCGACGCCCGGCCGGCCGCCCTCGCCACAGCTGCCGGTGGCGCCCAAGTAGCCTTGCGTTCATGTGCGGCATCATCGGCGTGACCGGCTCGGACGACTCGTTCCGCATCGTCCTCGACGGCCTTGGGCTCCTCGAGTACCGGGGCTACGACTCGGCCGGCGTCGTGCTCGTGCCCGCGCGCTCGGGGTCCGCGGATGGCGAGGCCGGCGCCCCCCTCTGGCGGCGGCGCGCGGCCGTGCGCGCCGAGTCGATCCCAGCGCTGGCGCGCATCGCCGCGACGGCTCCGCCTGCCCGCTGCGGCATCGGGCACACGCGCTGGGCCACGCACGGCGCTCCCACGGAGGAGAACGCCCACCCCCACGTCGACTGCAGCGGACGCATCGCCGTCGTCCACAACGGCATCATCGAGAACCACCGGGAGCTGGCCGCCAAGCTCGACGCCGAGGGGCACCGACGGACATCGCAGACCGACACCGAGGTCATCGCTCACCTGGTCGAGGCGGAGATGGCGGGCGGAGCTTCGCTGTTCGAGGCCGTGCAGCGGTGCGTCTCGCTGCTGAGGGGCGACTACGCCCTCGTCCTTGCCTCGACCGACGAGCCGGAGGTGCTCGTCGCCACCCGGCGCGCCTCTCCGCTCATCGTCGGTCGCACCGACAGCCTCGGCCTCGTCGCCTCCGACATCTCAGCTCTGCTCGACATCACCCGCGAGCTCTACGCCCTCAAGGACGATGAGGTGGCCGAGGTGAGACCCGGCTCGATCCGCCTCGTCGACGCCAAGGGTGCGGGCGTGCAGCCGGCACCCTTGCACGTCACCTGGGGAGTGCGGGCGGCTCAGCGGGAGGGGTACGAGGACTTCATGTCGAAGGAGATCCACGAGCAGCCTCGTGCCCTCGCCGACACCCTTCTCGGGCGCCTCCTGAGCGAAGGGACGACCGAGCTCGAGGAGCTCGAGATAGGCGCCGCCGAGCTCTCGGACATCTCCCGCGTGGTCGTCATCGCCTGTGGGTCCAGCTTCCACGCCGGGCTCGTCGGGCGCGCCGCCATCGAGTCCTGGGCCAAGCTGCCGTGCGCCGTCGAGATCGCCAGCGAGTTCCGCTATCGCGACCCCGTCATCGACCACAGGACGCTCGTCCTCGCCATCAGCCAGTCGGGCGAGACCGTGGACACGTTGCACGCTCTCCGAGAAGCCCAGCGACGGGGCGCACGCACGATCGTGCTCACCAACGTCGTCGACTCCCTCATGGCGCGCGAGGCGGACGGGGTCATCTACACCCGGGCGGGGCCGGAGATCGGCGTCGCCTCCACGAAGTGCCACACCGCGCAGATCGTCCTCCTGCAGGTCTTCGCCCTCCATCTCGCCGCCCTTCGCGGCACCCTCGATGCCGGCGCCGTCGCCGCCCTCGGGGAGCAGATCCGGGCCCTGCCGGGCTTGGTCGAGGATGCCGTCAGGCGCTTCGACGAGTATCGCAAGACCGCTGAGCAGCTAGCTCACGTGAACGACGTCTTCTTTCTCGGGCGTGGGCCCGGGTACCCGGTCGCCCTGGAGGGAGCGCTCAAGCTCAAGGAGCTCGCCTACGTGCGGGCGGAGGGCTACCCGGCTGGTGAGATGAAGCACGGCCCCATCTCGCTCATCGACCGCGACGCCGTCGTCGTCGTGGTGGCCAACAAAGGAGCGCTCTCCGCGAAGCTCCTCGCCAACGTCGAGGAGGTGCGTGCCCGCGGCGCCACAGTCGTGGCCTTGTGCGACGCCGGAGACGCCGAGGTGGCCGCCCTGGCCGACATGGTGCTCGAGGTGCCGCACGTCGAGGAGATGGTGGCTGCCAGCGTGCTCGTGGTGCCCCTGCAGATCCTGGCGTACGGAGTCGCCCGCGCCCGCGGCAACGACGTCGACCGGCCGCGCAACCTCGCGAAGGTCGTCACCGTCGAGTGAGTCCCGTGATCGGTATCGGGATCGATGCCGTCGATATCGACCGCTTCCGCCTCATGCTGGCTCGTCGCCCGCGGATGGCCGACCGGCTCTTCTCCGGCGACGAGCGGGCCGTCCTCGACGGCCGGGGCGATCCCGTGCCCTCCTTGGCGGCTCGTTTCGCCGCCAAGGAAGCCGCCATGAAAGCCCTCCAGACCGGTCTCGGGGGGGTCGATTTCACCGACATCGAAGTGCTGTGCGAGCCGGGCGGGGCGCCGCGCCTGTCGGTCTCGGGCAGGGCCTCCGAGCGGGCGGGGCGGCTCGGAGTCACGCGCTGGCATGTCTCGCTCTCACACACGGCGACGCTCGCCACGGCCGTCGTCGTGGCGGACTGACCCGCCGATGGGGCGAGGGGGGGTTCGCTGATGGATCCGGTCCTGACCGTGTCCGAGATGCGAGCCGTCGACGAGATCGCCCAGCGCTCCGAGCCGATCTCGGCCCTCATCACGCGTGCCGGCACGGCCGTCGCCGTCGAGGCCCTCAGGCTTCTCGGCCCTGGTGGAGCCTACGGCCGGCGGGTCGTGGTCGTCGCCGGGCCGGGCAACAACGGAAACGACGGCCGCCTGGCGGCCAGCCGCCTCGTCCGCCGGGGCGCCCGTGTCGCCCTCCTCGACGCCCGAGACGCCCCACTGGAGATCGCCGGGGCCGACCTCGTCATCGACGCCGCCTTCGGGACAGGGTACCGGGGCAGCTATGACGCCCCCGATCCGCGGGGCGCGCCCGTACTCGCCGTCGACCTCCCCACAGGCGTCGACGCCGACAGCGGAGCCGCCTCGGTGGGGGCCGTGCGGGCGGCATGCACTGTCACCTTCGGCGCCTTGAAGCCGGGCCTGCTCCTCGGCGACGGGCCGGACCGCTGCGGCGAGGTCGTCAAGCGGCCGATCGGCCTGCCCGTGGCCGAGGTGGCGGCCTCCATCCATCTCGTGGGGGACGAGGACGTCGTCGCCCTGCTGCCGGAGCGGGAGCGTTCCGGGCACAAGTGGAAGCATGCCGTCATGGCGGTCGCGGGCTCGCCTGGCATGTACGGCGCCGCCAACTACGTGGCCGCCGGGGCAGGCAGAGGCGGCGCCGGGATGGTGCGTCTCGGGGTGCCGGGGGCGGCACCGGACAGCCTGCCTGCCACCACGGCGGTCGCCCGCAGTCTCCCGCAGGAGGGTTTCGAGGCAGAGGTGCTGGAGGAGATCGGGCGTTTTCGCGCCCTCGTGGTCGGGCCGGGACTGGGCACCGCAGAGGCGACCGCCACGGCGGTGCGAGTTCTCGTCTCCTTGGCCGGGGTGCCGACAGTGGTCGACGCCGACGGGCTCACGGCCCTCGGGGGCGCCGAGGAGGCCGCCGAAGTGATCCGGGCTCGCGAGGGCGCCCCCATCGTGCTCACGCCTCATGACGGCGAGTTCGCCCGCTTGAGCGGAGCCGCCCCCGGGACCGACCGCATCGGCGACGTGCGCAGGCTGGCGTCGCGGACGGGGGCGATCGTCCTGCTGAAGGGGTCGACGACGATCGTGGCCGCCCCCGACGGTCAGGTGCTGCTCGCCGCCGCCGGGTCGGCACGCTTGGCGACGGCGGGCTCGGGTGATGTCCTCTCCGGCGTGATCGGCGCCGTGCTGGCGCGGGGCGTCGGCGCTCTCGAGGCGGCCGCCCTCGCCGCCCACGTGCACGGGCGCGCCGCCGGCCTCGGGCGGGAGGAGGGCCTGCTGGCGAGTGACCTTCCCGCGCTCGTCGCCGACGTCCTCTCGGCGGCCGCCCGAGAGCGCGCCCGGCGGAGGGCGGCGAGCCTGGGCGGGGACAGGCTCACCGTGCAGCGCCCTCATGGCTGAAGGGATCCGCCGGCCTGTCTGGGTCGAGGTCGACCTCGCGGCCGTCGCCCACAACGCCGCCGTCCTCGCCTCGGTGGCGGCGCCGGCGCGTTTGTGCGCAGTCGTGAAGGCCGACGCCTACGGGCACGGTGCCGTCGAGGTGGCGAAGGCCGCCCTCGCGGGCGGTGCCAGCTCGCTGGCAGTCGCCCTCCTCGACGAGGGTGCCGAGCTGCGTGACGCCGGCATCGAGGCGCCCATCCTCCTGCTCTCCGAGCCGAGCGAAGATGCCATGGCTGAGGTGTACGCCTACGGCCTCCTGCCCACCGTCTACAGCTCCGACGGCCTCCATCTTGCGCGCAAGGCGGCACGGGCACGGGCGGAGGAGCAGCGCGCCAGCCCCGCGGCCGTCGAGATCAAGGTCGACACGGGGATGCACCGTGTCGGCGTCGATCCCGGCGCCCTCGTGCCCCTGGCCCGCGCCCTCGACGACATCGAGGAGCTCGAGCTCGGCGGCCTGTGGACACACCTCGCCGTCGCCGACGAGCCCGGCTGCGACTTCACGACCGAGCAACTCGAGCGATTCGGCGCCGCCCGGGCCTCGTTGCGGGCGGCGGGCCTGCCGGCGCCGCACCAAGTGCATGCGGCCAACACCGCCGGTACCATCGCCTGGCCGGAGGGGCGGCTGGACATGGTGCGCTGCGGCATCGGCCTCTACGGGTACTCTCCGAGCCCTGCTGTGGCGCCGGCGCTCGCCTCGGTGACGGCGGCGGCCGGCTGGTCAGAGGGACTCCGCCCCGCCCTCAGGTGGGCGGCGCGGGTGAGCTTCGTGCGCGAGCTCGCCGCCGGCGAGCGCGTCAGCTATGGGCTGAGAACTCCGCTGCCCGCTCGCTCGCTCGTCGCCACCGTCCCCCTCGGCTACGCCGACGGCATCCCCCGCTCCTATTTCACGGGCGGCGGCGAGGTGCTCGTGAACGGCCGCCGCCGCCGCCTCGCCGGCTCGGTCACGATGGACCAGATCATGGTGGACTGCGGTCCACGAGCGGAGGTGGAGGTGGGTGACGAG
>DASPSK010000363.1:0-3103 GCA_035623975.1 Acidimicrobiales bacterium
AGAGCTCATGTTGACGGGCGACTCCATCGACGTCGAGGAGGCCTACCGGCTCGGCATGGTCAACAAGGTGTTCCCGGCGGGTGCCCTTGCCGACAAGACGCTCGAGTTCGCCCGCCGCGTCGCCAAACTTCCGACCGTCACGGCCCTCCTCGTGAAGGAGGCGGTCAACCAGAGCCAGGACAGCATGGGCTTTCACAACGCCCTCAACGCCTGCTTCAGCTTGCACCAGCTGAACCACGCCCACTGGGCCGAGCTGACCGGTGGCTGGGTGGGGACGCCCGAGTACGGCGTGCCCGCTTGGGGGAGCGCCCCCGCCGTGCAACCGGCGAGGCGCGACGAGCCGTAGCTCAGCGGCCGGCCGTCAGCCCGAGGAGCCCGTGCATGTTGCCGCTCATGATCGCCTCGACGTCGGCGGCCGGCAGGTCGGCGATCTCCTCGACATAGGAGAGGGGATCCGACATGCCCTCGGGGTGGGGGTAGTCGGAGCCGAAGATCACCCTGTCGGAGCCGAGCACCTCGACGAGGCCGCGAGGGTCCTCCTCGTGGAACGGGTGAACCCAGATGTTCCGCCGGAAGGCGTCGACGGGGTTCTCCGGGAGCTCCTGCGGCATCTTGTTGTAGACGTCGGCGAGCGACTTGAGGATCGGTCGGACCCAGTCGCTGCCGTTCTCGACGAGGGCGATCTTGAGGCGCGGGAAGCGATGCAGCACCCCGTGGCAACACAGCGATGCGACGGCGTCCTCGATCGGCCGGTGCCCCATGGACACGAGGCCGAACGGCGTCGGCTTGAAGGCGAGGTACTCGCCCCTCGTGCCCTCCCACTCGCTCGTGTAGCGGGTGTAGCCGCTGTCTGAGGCGTGCATGACGACGAGGAGGCCGGCACGCTCCACCAGGCGCCAGAACGGGTCGAACTCCTCGAGGGCGAACGAGCGAGGCCCACGAAACCCCGCCACCGGTGCCGGGCGGATGAGGATTGCCCGGGCGCCCCGTTCGAGCACCCATTCGAGCTCCTCGATCGCCTTCTCGACGATCGGCAGCGTGATGACGGGGGTCGAGAAGATGCGGCTCTCGTAGTCGAACCGCCACTGCTCGTGCATCCACTCGTTGAGGGCGTGGATGGTGACGTGCGTGAGCTCCGGGTCGTCCCGCATGCGCTCCTCGACGAGGCTGGCCAGCGTCGGGTACATCATCGCCTTGTCGATGCCGAGCTCGTCCATGAGCTCGAGACGTGGAGCAGGCTCCCGGAACGCCGGTATCGCCTGGATCGGCTTGCCCATGATCTCCCGGTAGCTCTTGCCGTCGGGGTTGCCGTGCTTGAAGTACTCCTCCTGGGCGCCGGGAGCGGCCACGACATCGAAGGTGGGATTGGGGATGTAGTTGCTGATCTGGCCCCGAACGACGATCTTCGTGCGGCCGTGAACTTCGACGTAGTCGATGACGCCTTCGTATCCCGGGGGGAGGTGTTTCGTGAGCGCCTCGCGGGTCTCGTACATGTGGTTGTCTGCATCGAAAACCGGGAAGGGGAGCGTCCGGGACGGCACGGGGGTGGCATCTCCTCTCGGCCGGGGAGGATCTCCGGGGCGCGAAACATGATAGTCGTGTCTCGTCTCTCCCGTCAGCCTGCGCAGGGGCGAGTCAGCTCAGTGCGGGAACCTCGGGAGCTCGACGAAGGCGACGAGGCAGAGGTGCACGGCCACGGCGGCCACGACGAAGGCGTGGAAGATCTCGTGGTAGCCGAACACCTTCGGCCAGGGGTCGGGGCGCCGGCGGGCATAGACGACGGCACCGGCGGTGTAGAGGAGGCCGCCGCCCATGAGCAACCCGAGGCCCAGGCCGCCGATGGCGTGGAACATCTCAGGGATGACGGCGACGGCGAGCCAGCCGAGGACGACGTAGGGGAGGGCGATCGCCCACTTCGGAGCGTCCAGCCACACGAGGCGGAGGACCACGCCCGCGATCGCGCCCACCCAGACGATGGCGATGACGAGGAGGGCGTCGGTTCCGGGAGCACGAGCCCGGCAGCGGCCGTGTAGGACCCGGCGATGGCGAAGAAGATCATCGAGTGGTCCAGCCGGCGCATCCTCCGCCGGGCTGCAGGGCTCCAGTCGATGCGGTGGAAGAGGGCGCTCACTATGAGCATGCTCGTGATCGTCGTCACGTAGACGGCCGTGAGGGCTGCGGCCATCGTCGTCCTGGCTCGGAGCACGAGGAGGGGCCCGATGGCGAGCATGGCGAAGGCGGCGGCTTCGTGGAAGACGCCGCGGAGGCGGGGTTTTGGACGGGAAGGGGCAGATGGGGCGAGGGCCGGCGGCGCCTCGGCCATCGAGTGGCTCGCCACGACTGGAGCGTATCTCGCCTTCCCGGCCGCCTTGGCCGCCTTCACGAAAGATGCGGAGCTCATCACCGGGCGGCTCGCGCCGCTTCGGGGGGTGGCCTCGCCCACCGGGATCGCCACGATGTCGTGCCCGTTGGAAATGAGGCCTCGCTTCGGGGCAGCTACCGGTCGGTTGTCGGTCGTGCCTGGCGTCCTTGCCCTCCGGGCCGAGCGGTGTGCTCCGACAGCAGATGGCTGTCCTGTGCGCGGAGCCCGAGCCCGTAGACCGAGCTCAGCTGCTCGATCACCTGGGTCGTCGACTCGCTGAAAGGGACCTTCCCCTCGAAAGCGTGCAGCACGATCCCCTCGATCAGCTCCCCCAGGGAGACCTCCAGGTACTCCGCCAAGCCTTTCAGCACCTTCAGCATGCTGCGCTCGATCCGGAAGCCCGTCTGCACCCGCTGGACTGTTACCATATTACCACAGTAACATGACCCCATGGGCGAGGACGACTTCCTTCCGCCGCTGATCGAGGTGCTCGAGAGCGAGGGCACCTTCGGCCACCGCCAGCACCTGTGCCTGGCATGGCGGTACCTGCGTACTGCAGACGAGGCAACGGCGGAGCGCTTAATGCGGGCGGCGATCCGGCACGTCGCCGCCTTGCACGGCACTCCGGACAGGTACCACGAGACGCTGACGATCGCCTGGACGCGCCTCGTCGCCGCCCACGTCCGTGCGGACGGGCTGGCCAGCTTCGAGGAATTCATCGCCGAGAACCGCGAGCTGCTC
>DASPSK010000365.1:0-14750 GCA_035623975.1 Acidimicrobiales bacterium
CCCGGCGTGGTCGAAGGCGTGGCGCGCGTCGTCTTCCGAGTTGAGGAGCTCGAGTCGCTCGTCGACGGCGAGATCCTCGTCTGCCCCATCACGGCGCCCAGTTGGTCGATCGTCTTCGCCCGTATCGCCGCTGCCGTGTCCGACGGGGGCGGGATCATGTCGCACGCCGCCATCATCTCCCGGGAGTACGGCGTGCCGGCCGTGGTCGCCTCGGGCGTGGGTACGCAACTCGTGCACACGGGCGATCGTCTGCGCGTCGACGGGGGCACGGGTGTCGTGACCATCCTCGAGCGAGCGGTGGCGGGCCAGCCTGCCGTCGCCTCCGGCGTAACGGCCTGACCGCGGAGACGCTTGGGAACGCAGTTGCACAGGCCACGATCACAAAGGAGCGGCCATGCCTCGTGAGAAGGAAGACACCGACTGGGAGCGGATGCTCCTGCAGATCATCGAGGGACACGTCCATGCAGAGACAGAGCTGGAAGACGCATACCGCGAGCTACGGCAGTCCGTCGCGGCAGGTGACATCGAGTACCTCATCACGCTGATCCTCGAGGACGAGCATCGGCACCACCATTGGTTCAGCGAGCTGGCCCAGTCACTCAGCGCCCTGGCCGACGGCTCGGCCTCACCCGCCATCCCGTGGCTCGGGGCGATCGACGATCGAGCGCAGTTGCTGGCGGCGACCAAGCAGTTCCTCAAGTTCGAGCGCGAGGACGCCCGGCAGCTCCGTAACCTTCTCAGGGAGTTGCAGGCGATGGAAGAGACGACGCTCTGGCCGCTCCTCGTGCGGCTGATGCTTTCCGACACCGAGAAGCACATCGAGATTCTCCGCTTCATCGAGCGACGGGCGAAGGGCCCGGCCATTGCTCCCGCTGGGACGCACGTGGCGAGCAGGAGCCCGCACTCAGCCTGACTCCGGTGCGGCCGCCGGACACCTTTCCGGGCCTGTGCCCGGCGCGGTCACGGCCTCCCCCGCACGGCGAGACCCTCAACCTCGATCTGGAAACGCTCTTCCACCAGCCGGCTCACGATGAGCAGCGTGTTGGGCGGGTAGTTCTCGTCAGGAAACAGCTCGGTGAACAGGACGGAGCGAGCCTCCATGAATTCGGGCAAGTTGTCCGCTCCGACCAGGTACGTCGTCATCTTGAAGAGGTCATGGAGGCCGAGTCCCGCCGCCTCGAGAGCCGCGCGGACGTTGAAGAATGCCTGGCGAGTCTGAGCTGTCACGCTCCCGTCTCCCGGGATCCTGCCGTCGGGTGTCACCCCGACCTGACCGGCGATGGCGACGATCTCGGTTCCACGGGCGATGCTCAGCTGCGAGTATTTGCCGAGCGGTTGTCCCATCGAAGCCGGTTGGCGGATGAGTTCCACGGGCATGGCTTCCCCCTGTCAGTCTGTTGGTCCGACCGCGTGCTGCAAGACCCCGATGTCCCGTGCCAGATCCTTCGCATCGCCCGCACTCCAAGGCGCGACCACGTAGCTCGGCGAGGGCTCCCCGTCGCAGACCATCTCGTAGGTGAGGTCGACCTGTGAATACACGACGGGCTGGCGGTCGAACTGGAAGCGATGGTGATCCAGTTCCTCGTCGAACTCCTGCACCTCGCCGTTCTTGATGACGTGAACGAGGTTGGTCTTGTTGAGGAGCACTCGCAGGTTTGTAAGCGGGTCACCTCGCACGACGAGCAGATCTGCCAGGTAACCCGGTGTGAGCTGCCCGAGTTCTCCCGCCAGTCCCATCATCTCCGCTCCGTTGCAGGT
This sequence comes from Acidimicrobiales bacterium, assembly GCA_035623975.1. GTDB lineage: Bacteria > Actinomycetota > Acidimicrobiia > Acidimicrobiales > Bog-793 > JAKACA01. Next base: position 1,759 of record DASPSK010000365.1, read on the forward strand.
GCCCGCCGTGATGGCCTCGAGCGGCGTGAGCCCCGCGTAGATGCAGAGCAGCTCGAGTTCACGAGCGTGCCACTCCCCGTAGGGAGTAACGCCGAAGCCGGTGTCGGTGCCGACGGCGAATCTGACGCCGGCTGCGTGAGCCCTGTGCAGCGTGTCGGCCGTCTTTTCGAGCATCCGTCGCATGCCATCCACGTCTTTGGGCGTGGCACCGGTGAGTTGAGGCCAGTCACAGATGTTTGCCAGCAGGAGGAGCACGGGCGCCAGCGTCGTCTGCGATTCGGCCAGCCCCTCGATCACCTCGTCTGTCATGACGTTGCCGTGCATAATCCAGTCGAAGCCAGCCTTCACGGCGGCGTCGAGTTCGGCGGAGCCGCGGGCGTGAATCGTGCACTTCTTGCCAAGCTGGTGCACCAGATCCGCCACCTGCTTCATCTCGTCACTGGTGAAGGCCTGGTACTGCCCGTAAGGGCTGTCCGCCAGCTTGACGAGATCGACACCGTTCTTCACCTGCTTGCGGACCTCGGCCTTCATCTCGTCGACGGTGTTGGTGAGGATGCCGATGTTGCCGTCGGGAACGCCCACTGAGCTCGGGTACCAGTCGGTCAAGCCGTTGCTGGTCGTGAGGTAACGCCCGGCCGCCGTCATGCGCGGGCCTTTGACGAGGCCGCGCTTGATGGCTTCGCGTACTCCAACGCCGATGTAATAGCTGCCGCCCGGCTGGGAGATGCTCGTGACTCCTGCCCGGAGCACCTTCTCCGCGTTAGCGGCCGCGATGATCGTCCGCAGCTCGTGGCTCGTGTAGAGGTCGATCTCCTCTTCGGTCTTGGCTTCGCCGTAGGTCATGTGACAGTGCACGTCGATGAGGCCAGGCATCACTGTCATTCCCCTGGCGTCGATGAAGCGGACGCCATCGCTCGGTGCTAAGGCCGGGTCGAACTCCCCCCCGACGGAGACGATGCGGTCGTTTCGGATGACGACATCCGCCGGCTCGGTCGGAGGATTGCCCGTCCCGTCGATGACGACGCCCCCCTGAACCACGATCCACGACTCAGCCATGAACTGCCTCCTCGACTAACTCCCTCACTGCAGGCACGAACCGGACCGTGTTGTCGAGGCGGCCGATGCCCTCCACCTCACAGACGACGCGGTCACTGTCTTTCAAGAACCTGGGCGGATCGAAGCCGACCCCTACGCCGCTTGGTGTACCCATGGCGATGACATCCCCCGCTTCTAGCGGAACTATCCCGGAGATGGTGGAGATCGCGGCAGCAATGCCGAAGATCATGTCGCCCAGTACCGCGTCCTGTCGTAGCTCGTCGTTGACCCAACAGCGGATGCGGCGTTCTTCGAGGCCGTCGAGCTCGTCAGGCGTGACGACGACTGGTCCGATAGGCGTAGCCCGCGGAAGAGACTTGCCAAGAAACCACTGTCGGTGCCGCTGTTGCAGATCCCGGGCTGTGATGTCGTTCACCACCGTGTAGCCGGCGATGTGTTCCCCCACGCCGTCCGTGGGGATGGAAGCGCCACCCCGGCCGATGAGCACGGCCAGCTCAACTTCGTAGTCGAGCGAATTGGTGACCGACGGGTCGACGACGATGTCGTCGGTCGGCCCACAGAGGGCCGCAGCTGGTTTTGTGAACACAATCGGAGCCTCCGGCTCTGACTCGCGCTCACCCGCGTAGGCGGCGAACTCCTTCGCGTGCTCCCGGAAGTTCTTGCCGAGGCACAGCACATTTCGCGGCGGCCTGACAGGCGGGAGCACGTGGGCGTCAGGAAGGACAGGCCCTATGACGGCCCTCTCGGGCAGGCGGAGCAGATCGAGGACGGTCCAATCCCCCTGCCTTCCGTCTCCTGCGACGCCGAGCCGGTACCAAAGCCCGCCTCGTTCGGTCGCGAGGATGGGTCCGTTGGCATCCTGAATCCGGCCTATCCGCATCTCACCCCCCCTACTCGGATCTGGCCCGTCGGCTCGAACCACCTCAACTCACGGCGCCCAACCCGGCACTCTAGCCACGACGCAACCATGTTTCAAGAGATAATCCATGATCAGGAGAATGCTAGGTTGATGATATGCAGCATCCAGGATCTGAAAAGATGGTGAGCGTGGACGGCTCTCGAGAGAAGAGCACGCTGGGCGAGCAGATATATGCAGAACTGCGAACCGGGATCCTCTCAGGCCGCCTGAGGCCAGGTGGGCGTCTCAAAGTCTCGGACCTGTCGGCCCAGCACAACGTCAGCCTCAATGTCGTCCGCGAGGCGCTCAACCGCCTGACTGGCGAGAGGCTCGTGCGCGCAGAACCCCAGGTCGGATTCACGATCGCTGACCTCTCACTCGAGGATCTCGCCGATCTCGTGGACGTTCGCGTGGCAGTCGAGAGCCTGGCCCTGCGCAGGGCGATCGAGCGGGGAGACGTCGAGTGGGAGAGCCAGGTCGTCGCCGCCCACCATCGTCTCGCGAACACGCCCATGACCACCGGAGCCCAGCCGCACGTGCTCACAGAGGACTGGTTGACCGCACACGCCGCCTTTCACGCCATGATCCTCAGCGGGTGCGGTAGCCCTCGCATGCGCGAAATCCTCCGATCGTTGTCCGATTCGGCCGAGATTTATCGGAGCTGGTCGCTCCAGGCTGCTCACCCCCAGCGCGATCTGGCATCAGAGCACGCTGAGCTCATGGACGCTGCCCTCGCTCGCGACAGCGACCGAGCAGTCGCCGCGCTCGTCGCCCACATCGTGCTGACACAACGGACCCTGATTCAGGCGGTCGGCTCGGAGTCGGCAACAGACGCTCCCAGGAACGAGCCCGTTCCACTGCCGCGCTCAGGGGAGATGACCAGTCAGTCGAAGCTGACTACGTCGGGAGGAGCGCGATGATCAGCTTCACAACGGAGTACGCGCCATTGGCGGGATGCCGGATCGCTCTTTGGGACACGGGGCCGTTGGAAGGGTCGAGCGGTCCGACGCTGATCTTCGTGCACGGTATCGGAGGCGCGAAAGTTGTCTGGCGGCCAGTGCTCGAGCTGTTGCCGTCCTCGTGGCGCCTCATCGCCTACGACTACCGCGGTGGCGGCGAGAGCGAGGAAGACGAGACAAGTCCTCTCTCTGTCGCCGAGTGGACGTCTGATCTCAGTCAGCTTCTCGAGCTGCGAGGGGCGCAGGACAAACCGGTCCTCGTCGGTCATTCGCTCGGGGCGAGCATCGTCCTCCAGTTCGCACTGGACCACCCGGATGTGCCGGGCGCGCTCGTGCTCGTCGGCGCTGAGGCTGGGCTGTGCCGTCTCGGACCGATGATGAAGGAACGGGCGCGGGCAATTGTCGAGACGGGTGTCGACGGTTGGGTGAAAGGTCCGTGGCGGGCGGCGCCGCCTTTCTCCAAGACCACACAGGCGAACCGGCCGGAGATCATCGACGAGTACTCGAGGATGCTGTATCTGACCGGCGGGGAGCGGTACCTGCGAGCGGTGACTGCGATCGCGGAGTCACCAGACCTCACGGGGTCGCTGGGTCGGATCGGCGTCCCGGTACTCGTCCTGATCGGCGGCGAGGACGATCGGACTACACCCGAGATGGGGTGGGCGCTCGCACGAGGCCTGCCGAACGCACGGGGCGTTGAGATCCCGGACGTGGGCCACACCTTGTCATATGAGGCTCCCGATCGAGTGGCCGCCGAGATCGTGCAGTTCCTCGGCGAGCGCGGGTTGAGTTGACTGGGCGACCTCCCCGGGGGTGGAGATGGACGGCGTCGGTGCCAGCACGCGCGCATGCCGTCGACGAAGCCATCGACGCCGCCCCAGCACGGGTCCTGGTGAGGCAGTATCTGTTCCCGGCAAGTCGCCGGAGAGCCAGGAGGACCGAGTGAGGGATCTCCCAACGGCGGTCCGAGAGCTACTCGATCAGCCCTACGCAGCGGTCGTCGCCACAACAGGCGGAGCAGACCGTCCCCAGTGCTCGATCGTCTGGATCGAGCGAGATGGAAACGACCTGTCCTTCTTTTGCGAGCGCGACAGTCTCAAAGCGCAGAACCTTCGTGGCCATTCCTCGGTGGTTGTCATCGTCATTGATCCCGTGAGGACCTTCGAGCCCGGAGCACCTTGCTACGTCCGCATCCGTGGCAGAGCATCTCTGGAAGCAATGAGCGACACATCCTTCCAGGATCGCCTGGCCCATCGGTACATGGGACTCGACGAGTTCCCCCACAAGGGGGACTACTTACGAGTGCGTATCACGAGCGACAGCTGGAGCGGTCTCGGTCCCTTTCCCGACACGCTCCATGGTTGGGGTGCGTAGCGCGCTCCACGCGGGCGAGAACCTCGGAGATTTGCCTGCTCAGTGCGCTCAAGGACAGCCCGAGAAGGCACTAGACAGCGTGTCCAGTCGCTGTTAATGTCCGCCACAGGTCGGAGTCTGGGCCGTGACGACCTCGCCTGATCCGGGCGATCGCCGAAAGGGCCCGAGGAGGGGGACATGGGGATGGAACCTCAAGCGCTGGGACCGGAAGGCGCGATGGCTAGGGAGAGCGGATCGACGTTGTCCCGCCGCGATCTCCTCAAGTTCGGAACTGTGCTCGGCGGTGCCGTGCTCCTCTCGTCCTGTTCGCGATCCAGCGCGTCGCCTGGGACGACGGCGAAGACCGGCAACACTAACCCCCCGGGTGCACTATCGGCCTTACCTGGCGGCACCCCGAAGCGAGGCGGAACCTTCACCGTCGGCGTCCTCAGCGGCGGCCAGGAAGAGAATCTGTTCCCGGGGACGTCAGTGGGGACTCCCGACTTCGTGCGGGACTACAACCTCTACAACCTGCTCTTCTACCTGGGGCCGGATGTGACCCCGCTCATCCCGGGACTCGCTGTCTCCGCCGAGCCCAACGCCGATGCCACGGTGTGGACTTTCAAGCTCAGAGACGGCGTCACCTGGCACGACGGCAAACCCTTCGGAGCTGATGACGTCATCTACAACTTCAAGGCCGTCTGGTCGAACGGCAACATCGACTACTCGAGTGGCTTCCTTACCGGCCTCGTGGACACGAAGAACATTCGCAAGCTCGACCACCTGACAGTGCAGGTGCCCCTCAACTCGGCCGTCGCCCAGTTCCCGACGATTTTTGCCTATTTCGACTTCCCCGTCGTGCAGGACGGGGCTACAACGAAGACGGCGGCCGTCAGCCCCGTTGGTACGGGCCCGTTCAAGTTTGGGTCCTTCACGCCAGGCTCGCGCAGCGTCTTCCCCGCCAACAAGGACTATTGGGAATCGGGCAAGCCGTATGTGGACGAGCTCATCGTCGACTCGTCCTTTACGGACACGAACGCTCTCTTCAACTCCCTCTTGGCCGGAGAAATCAACCTGTTCCCAAGCCTGCCGCTCGTCACGGCCCGAGAGCAACTGACCTCGAAGCAAGTACAGATCCTGGCGTCCCCCTTCGCTGCCCAGAGCTACATGTTCCTCATGCGGGTCGACAAGGGGCCCTTCGCAGACAACCGCGTCCGTACTGCGTTCAAGTTGCTCGTTGACCGACAGGCCATGATCGACGGGGCGTGGGCTGGCTTCGGCGCGGTCGCCTACGACCTGCTCGCGCCGGGTACGGAGTACTACCTCTCCGACCTGAAAAGGGAGCAGGACGTCGACCAGGCGAAAAACCTCCTCAAAGCAGCTGGTGCGGCAGGTGAGACCTTCACCCTGCCGACGTGCGACTTCTTGCCCGGGATGGTGGAGTCGTCGACCATCCTCGCTGAGCAGGCGACTGCAGCCGGCATCACGGTCGTGGTCGACACCGGGAGCGCCGCCACCTACTTCACCCCCGCGGGCGGCTTCCTCTCCCGCTCCTTCGGCTACGAGGTCGACCAACCTGTCGGGTCGCTGCTCGCCGCCTACCGGTCCGAGTACACGATTGGCTGCCCCTACCCGGACACCCACTGGGGAAGCCAGAAGGGCGGAGCGGCCGCCGAGGCGCTCATCTCTCAAGCCATCGCCGAGACCGACCCGACCAAGGCCGCGGAACTCTGGCAGGAATGCCAGCTACAGCAGTTCAACGAAGGCGGCTACCTCGTCTGGGGGAACGTGCCTTACGTGGACGCCGCCGCCAACAACGTGCGCGGCCTGACGGCAGGTGCTGGCTTCAGCTACAACAACTGGCGGCTCTGTGACGGCTGGCTGGCGTGACGGCTGAGGGGACGGCCTGGGCCGGTCGCCTCAACGACACCTCCGTCGCCGTGCTCGGCGGTTCCGGTGTGCTCGGGGCCGCCGTGGTACGCGCTTGTGGCCGCGAGGGTGCCCGCGTCGCCGTCGGCTATCGGTCGTCGGCCTCCGTTGCCGAGTCCGTCGTGATCGACATCACGGCTGCCGGCGGCGCGGCCTTCGCCCAGGCGGCAGACGTCACCGACGCCACGTCGCTCGAATCATTCATGGCGGCGACAAACCAGCGCCTCGGCGGGATCGACGTGCTCGTCAACGCCTTCGGGCGGATCGACGCCGCCGACGCCGTGCGGTTCTCCAGCACGACTTCGGAGGCCTGGGAGCAGCTCTTCCGGGTCGACGTAGAGGGCACCTTCCTCGCTTGCCGAACGGCCCTCCCGTACCTGCAGGCGTCCCGCAAAGCCTCCATCGTGAACTTCGCCGGCTCATACGGCAACGGGACGAACCAGGACAACCTCGTAAACTCGGTGAGCGTCTCTTTCTGCGCCGCGAAGGGCGCCATCCGCGGCTTTACTGCTGCCCTCGCACGAGACCTCGCCCCCCACGTTCGCGTGAACGCCGTGTCACCGGGCATGATCGAGGCCAACTGGGACGCCGACTGGAACATCCCCCAGCAGTTCCTCGACGAGGCGACGGCCGCCACGCCGCTTCGTCGCCTGGGGACACCCGACGAGATCGCCGAGACGGTCGTGTACCTCGCGTCGTCAGCTGGCGGCTACATGACCGGCCAGATTCTGCAGGTCGACGGCGGCTGGCTGATGCCCGGATAGGAGGAATCGATGACCGCCCCCATCTCCGTCGCGGGCCTGCTCCCCGCCGATCTTCCCGACAGCCAGGACGTCGTCGCCGAGGGCCGGGAGCTCGGCCGGAAGCTCGAGATAGTCCCCTCGCTCTATCTTGAGGAGAAGGGGCTCGGGTCGGAGCGGGCCTGGCGGGAGCACGCCGCCGCCGAGGGCATCTCCTCCACCTGCATCAACATCGGTCTCGCCACGTGGCCCGACACGAGGGAGGCGCTCGGCTGCATTTACGAGGACAGCCTGCGACGGGGTATCACTCCACCTGACAGGTTCAACATCCTCGCGGAACGACGCATGGGACTCCCAAAGACAATGCGTTTGTCAGCCCCGCAAGAAACGGGCCCACTCCTCCTAACCCAGCAGGACTGGTGGGAGACGACCCACACCGTGCCCATCCAGCCCGAGGCGGCCGACAACACGATCGGCGGCCCGGGATCGCTCGACAACGTACTCGACGCCCTGCAGGCCGGCATTACCACGATCGGCGTGCTGAGCCAGTACACCTGGCGCTGGCCGTACTGGGAGGACGAGACCGAGCAGGTGGTAGCTGTCGTGAAGGCTGCCGCTGTTCTGGCCTCGAAACGGAACGCCGGCGTCTGCTTCGACTCCTATCTTGAGGATGGATATCCCGGCGTCTTTCACGACTACGCCAACTACATCGGTTGGGCGATGCTCGAGCGTTACGTCTGCGAGGACCTCATCGGGGCCGCCTACTCGTGCTCCTGGGGGGGGCTCACGAGCGACCCCATGACAAAGGCCGCTGTCTCGCTGGCGCTTGACGCCTTCCGGCCCGAGCATGTCCCAGCCGGCTTCGTCCAAGGGGACACGATCGGTAACCGGCTCGACTTCGAGGCGAACGCCGCCGTCGTCTCGACCGACGTGCTCTTCATGAAGGCCGTCGACTACCGCTACCGCCTCGGGGGTGCGCCCATCGCCGTTCCCGTCACCGAGGTCGAGCGGATTCCCACCTGGCAGGAGGTCGCGCAGGTACATGCGATCAACCGGCGGCTGGAAGAGTACTTGCCGTCGATCTGCCAGACGATCAACTGGCCGCAGATCGAGGCAAGCCGTGACGAACTCGTGTCCGGCGGAAGGCGTTTCTTTGACCAGGCGATGCAGCTGATGACCGCCTCTGGTATCGACGTGCAGGATCCGGCCGCCGTGCTCGTCGTGATGAAGCGGCTCGGGGCAGCGGCATGCGAGAGCCTCTTCGGGGCGGGAGAGCCCGACAACACCTACCCGCGAGGGCATCGCCCCGTCATGGAGACCGATCTGGTCCACCAGACGATGGGCGAGCGCGAGCGTCTGCTCGGCTTCGTGCGGAGTCGCCCGGGCGTCGACCTGCGGGGGCGGCGCGTACTCCTCGGATCCACAGACGTGCACGAATTCGCCAAGTTCCTCCTCGAGTCCGCCCTCAACGAAGCGCGCGCCCAGGTGATTGATGTCGGCATCAACCGGGATCCGGAGGACATCGTGGGCGCAGCCGTGGAGAGCGACGCCGAAGCCATCGTCATCACTACGCACAACGGTGTAGCCCGGTCCTACGCCCAGCTGCTGAAGCAGGAGCTCCAGGTGGCCCGGCTGGACGACGTCCCGGTGTTCATGGGGGGCGTCCTGAATGAGGATGTCGAGGGGAGTGAGATCCCCGTCGACGTGCGGGAGGACCTAAAGGCGCTCGGCATCGCCCCCCTCGCCACCGTGGAGGAACTCCTCGACGAACTTTCCACGTTGAATCCTGCTCCTTCTGGTTCGAGCGGGTGAACGTCGCCCTGCTCGCCGACTTCGGCAGCACCTTCACCAAGCTGCTCGCCGTTGATCTTGACGAAGGCGCCGTCGTCGGTCAGGCGCAGCGGCCGACCCAGCTGCACGGCGAGATCCTGGACAGCTACGAGGACGCTGCCTCCGATGCCCTCTCGGAGATCGGGGGATCACACCGGGTGGCCCTGGAGCTTGCTGCCTCGAGCGCCGGCGGTGGACTCCGCATGGCAGCCATCGGTCTCGTCCCGGCCCTCACCGCCCTCGCCGCAAAGACGGCGGCGCTGCACGCCGGCGCCCGCGTGGAGTGCTTGCTCGCCGGCCGCCTTACGAAAGCCCATGCCGAACGCCTCCGAGTGGTCGATCCGGAGATCGTGCTCTTCGCCGGGGGTACCGACGGCGGCCAAGAGTCACTCGTGCTGGAGAACGCCTCCGTCGTGGCCGAGTCCCTCCCGAAGGCCCATGTCGTCGTGGCGTGCAACCGGGACGTGGCGGGTGACGTGGAAGCCCTGTTCCGAACGGTCGCCCGCTCGGTACAGGTCGTCCCGAACGTGCTGCCGGAATTACGTTCCGTCAGCACTGAGCAAGCCCGCGCCGCCATCTCCCGCGTGTTCATCAAGCACGTCATCCAGGGCAAGGCGCTGTCGTCCTCTGACCGCTTCGGAGCTCTCGTCGCCATGGCGACGCCGGACGCCGTCTTGCGGGCGGCGCAGCTGCAGGCCGAGCCGGACGGCGCGGCCGAGCGCCACGCGGGCGTCATCGTCACCGACGTCGGAGGTGCCACGACGGACGTGTACTCAGTCGTCCCACGCCGACCGCTGCAGGCCGCCGATGTGCACGTCAAGGGGTTGATCAATCTGCCCGTGATGCGCACCGCGCAGGGGGATCTCGGGATTCGCTCCAGCGCCCCCACCGTGCTTGAGGCCGACCGCCTGGAGCTGGATCGGCGCCTCGGACCCGGCGTAGGGCTCTCCGAGGCGTGCGAGCGGCGCCGGGCGGAGCCTGCAAAGGTATTCCCGAAAGGTTCCGAGCGAACGATCGACGAGGCCCTCGCTGTCTCGTGCATGTCCCGCGCCCTCGAGCGCCACCTGGGAACCCGCTCGGTGCGGGTCGGAGCCGGCGGCCCCCCGGCCCTCATCGTGGAGGAGCCTGATCTCACGTCCTGCCGGCTCCTCGACGCCGGCGGCGGCATTCTGCGGGCGGCTGCCGAACCGAGGGCTCTCGTGCGGGAGTCGCTGCAGCGGCTGCCGGCCCACAGTCTCGCCCCCCGGCACTGCGGGATCGTCGTCGATCGCCACTACGTGCTGGCGGCTGCCGGCCTGCTGTGCGAACGGCACCGCGACGTCGCCCGCGCCCTACTTCGCAAGGAGCTACCAGAGGTGATCTCATGACAACCACCAGAACCGCCCGGCTTGCCTTTGACCGCTCGGCCACGATGTTCGAGGCGACGAGGCAGGTAATGGCAGGCGGCGTCGGGTCGGCCGACCGTGCCCTCGTGCAGCCCCAACCGATCTTCATCGAGCGGGCGGCCGGTTGCCGCATGTGGGACGTGGACGGGAACGAGTACGTCGACTACCTCCTCGGCTACGGGCCGCTCATCCTCGGGCACGCCCATCCCAAGATCGTGGAGGCGATCGAGCGCCAGGCCCGCCGGGGCACGATCTACGGCGCCGGCCACCCCCTCGAGCTCGAGGTTGCCGAGCGCCTCACCAGCACCATTCCGTCGATGGAGCAGGTGCGATTCGGGCAGTCCGGCACGGAGGCCGTGCAGTCGGCCGTCCGCCTCGCGCGGGCGGCCACGGGCCGCTCCCTCATCGTCAAGTTTGAGGGCCACTATCACGGATGGGCGGACCAGATTGCTGTCTCATATGCCCCCACGGAGGCGGCTGCCGGCTCGCCGCGGCGGCCGACTCCGGTGCCCATGTCGGAAGGCCAGCCATTGGGGACTTACGAAGACGTCGTCATCCTCGGCTGGAACGACCTGGGGGCGGTCCAAGAGTTGTTTGCAGAACGCGGAGCGGAGATCGCCGCTGTCCTCACGGAGCCAATCGCCTGCAACTACGGGGTGATCGAGCCAACAGAGGGCTTCATGCCCGGATTACGGGAGCTCTGTGACCGGGCAGGGTCACTCCTCATCTTCGACGAGGTGCAGACGGGCATGCGGCTCGCCCTCGGCGGCGCGCAAGCAATCCTCGGAGTGCAGCCGGACCTCACCTGCATGGGCAAGGCGCTCTCCGGAGGGCTCCCCGTGAGCGTCGTTGGGGGACGCCGCGACCTCATGGATCTCGTGGCTGACCGACGCGTCTTCCAGTCGGGCACCTACAACAGCAACCCGCTCTGTCTCGCCACCATCCCGGTCGTGCTCGACCGCATGACCGAGCCGGGCACCTACGAACAGATGGCATCGCTCTCGGCTCGCCTGCGCAGCGGGCTGGCAGCCATGCTCGAGCCTTTGGGCGCCTATGTGCAGGGGACGAACACGATGTTCGGCATCGCCTTCGGGCCGGGGCAGATCGCCACGATGCGGGATGGCTGGAGGAACAGCCCGGGCAGGGTCATGGAACTGAAGCGGGCGCTGTGGAGCACGGGCGTCTACACGAAGCCGACACCTCGCGACATCTGGTATCTGTCTACCGAGCACTCGGAGGAGGACATCGACGTCACGCTCGAGCGCGCCGAGGAAGCGATTGCCCTCCTCAGCTGAAGGGAAATGGCAGCACGTCCTCGACGAGCGGGGACTCCGCCGGCGGGATCGTATAGATGGCATGCCACTGCAACAGCGCGAGTTGGTCGGTAATCTGCTCGACCTCCTGGCGGGAAGCCGCAGGGTTCAAGGCCGACAAGCTCGCCTCGATCATGGAGTAGAGGGCGCCCGAGGCGAAGTCGATGTCGACGTCCGGACGCGTGAGACCGCGCTCGCGGCCGGCATGGTGGACGGAAGCGAGCCAATCGTGCATGGCGCGGTCGGCGGCATCGTCCGCCTCCCGCCAGCCACCATCGGGCTGCTGCTTCGCCACCTCGATGGCCGGCCTAAGGTCGGCATTGTCGATGCGCCAGAGCATGGCATCGCGCACCATGCTGCGCAGCAGGTCATAGAGCGACTCCTTTGGCTCGAGCCGCATACGCAGGTGCATACCAATCTGCTCGTAGCCAGCCATGTACTCGCGAACGATGGTGTTGAGGATGCTCCGCTTGTCGGGAAAGTGGTTGTAGACCGTGGCCCGCGAGACACCGGCTCGACGGGCGATGGTCGATACCGGGGTGCTGGCGTAGCCGGGCGAGTGGAAGAGCTGGCGAGCCGCCGACAGGATCGACCGCACCGTGTCGTCCGTCGACCCGTTGCCGGAGACACTCGGTCGCCCTGCCACACCGTGGCCCTCCGCAACCTGACTCGCCTTCCAACCAGTGGTGGCGTCGTCTCGCCGCTGGGCTCGGCGCGGCTTCCCAGCAAGCGTCGCCGACAGCCTTCGCCGATTGCGCGAGCTCGGTGCGGGCACGGTCGCAGCGTACCCGGAAGGACCGCCTGTACCACCTGTGATGGCCATCCTGACGCTCGCGCTGCTTCTAGACCCGCTGCCCAAGCTCTTGTATTCTCCCAACGAGAGGCCGCCGCCTGGCATCGTTCGCCACGCTGGCTCGGCGCCGTTGCGGAAATTGTCATCGGAGTAGGGGGCTAGTGGGACGGGCGTGGGGAGAACCCGTGCAGATGCCGCCCGCGGTGCGTCGTCCAGGCGGAGTCGGTTCGTGTGCAGGCGGGCAGGTTAGGCCCGGTTTCCTCCGATGACGATCGTCGCCGATGCGGCTCGGCCCTCGGCGGAGACACCGCCGTTCGGCGTCGCTTACGCGGTCGCTCACCCGGCTCTGCGGTTCGTCGCCAGGCGTCTTGCCATCGGTCTTCTCACGTTGCTGGTCGCCTCCATCCTGATCTTCATCGCCACGAACATCCTGCCTGGCAATGCGGCGGTAGTTGTTCTGGGCCGCGGTGCCACCCCCGCGGTCTTGCATCACCTCGAGGTGGAGCTCGGCCTCGACCGCTCCGTCGCTGTCCGCTACCTGTCGTGGCTCGGCGGCATGCTGCACGGCAACTTCGGTCATTCCGCAGTGGCCGAGGCGGAAGGACGGCCGAACTCAGCCATCTCCGCCACCCTCGGAAGCCCCCTCGCCGACAGCGCCATCCTCGCTGCCCTCACGACGCTACTGCTCATTCCCCTGACGCTCCTTCTCGGCGTGCTTGCCGGATTATTCGCGGGA
>DASPSK010000371.1:0-9571 GCA_035623975.1 Acidimicrobiales bacterium
GTTCGTGAGCGACCAGGCGCCCCCGTCGACGAGCACGCCGTCGGCCGCCCGCACCGGCGCGTACACGCCCGGGATGGCGCACGAGGCCCGCACGGCCGCCGACAGCGCCACGTACGGCTCGCCGGGCCTGCCGAGCACGACGCGGCGGCGGCTCACGAGGTCATAGGTCGCCAGCCAGAGAGGACGCTCAGGCCAGGTGCGAGGGAGCTCGCGCTCGAGGATGCTCGGGCCTTCGCCCATCGTGACCACGCCGGCAGGGAAGGCCCTCCGGAGGAACGCCACCGGCGAGATGGATAGGACCGAGGGTACGCGCACCGTCGCTCTCGCCACGACGTAGGCCGACCCGAGCCCGTGGCGGATCAGGTCGATCAGCCCGCCGCCGATAGGCCCGGGCGCGGCCTCCCGGAGATCGGAGGCCCGGGCCATGAGCGCCTGCGGCGTCCATCCCGTCCGCAGGTAGGCGGCGATCGCGCTCCCGGCTGACGTCCCCACGACGAGGTCGGCGTGCGTCTCGTCGAAGCCGAGCTCGTCGGAGAGGGCGCAGACGACGCCGGCGTGGTGGGCCACGCCGACGAGGCCTCCGGCGCCGAGAACGAGGGCGAGCTTCACAACGACGTCACGGCGGAGAAGTGTTGCCGCTCAGGCTGACCAGATGGTGGATAGTGCTCGAGGTCCCGGGCGGCGACTCGCCGGCTGGACGCGCCGCCCCGATGAGGGCGTGGTGCCTAGCGACGGCGAGTTGTGCTCAGTGGGGAAGCGATCCGGCCGCCAACGACTCCGCCATCGCCCAACCGAAGGCCACGAGGGTGTCGTGGCGTTCGCCATCGACCGGCTCGAAACAGGCTTCGTAGGTGACGGCACACCTCGGCGCCTTGCTGGGGTCGAAGTCGAGCAGGCCGGTCAGGTCGCCGTCACCTTTGATGACGGCGCTGCGGTCGTCGAGCTGGCTCTCCGCGCCGAAACGCTTCGCCAACCGCCGGCCCCACGCTCGCTCCTCGCCCGTGGCCTTGTGCTCCGGCCGGGGCACGACATCCTCCAGCCCGGCAAAGGCGGCATAGCCGGACGGGCGGGCGAAGCGAGTGCCGACGAGGACGTCCTCGTCCGGGAACGCCAGCACGGAACGACGGTAGAGGTCGTGCATGACGGCCTCGAGAGCCGGCGCGCCCGCGCGCGCCCGGGTGAAGGCCGCCAGCCCCACGAGGAGGCTCGGCGTGCCGCCGATGCGCTCCAAAGTGGACAGTGCGTACCCGCGCAGCTTGCCCTCCTCGCGAGCGTGAGTCACGAGCACCCACTCCTCCCGCTGCTTGGAGAGGAAACCCACCTCCCAGGGTGCCAGAGACCCTGCGGACAGATCGGCCATCTCTGCCAGCTCCGCGTCCGTGAGCGCGGTGCAATCCTTCGTGACGACCTCGAGGGCGTTCGTCATATCCCTGTCGTGCTCCATACGTCGCGCCTGATCCTGCCGCCAGAGCGGGCCGGCGGTCGCTCGTCGCTCCCTTGCGCCGCATCCCCCGCCCGAGGCGGAATCCGGAAGGTCGTGGCGATTTGACGCGACTCCCCCGGACTGTTGCACAGTCTACGGGATTGCCGGACGGCGCCGCCAAGCGGCGCCGCGATCCGCCCCCCATCCAGCTCAGGGCGCCACGGCTTGGGTCCCGAAGAGCTCCTTCAGCGCCCCGACGATGCCGCTGCGGGGGTCGACGTTGAACTGCGGAGGAAGGCGGAGCACCTTTTCCCCCAGCTTGACCCGCACCGGCGACGGCCCGGGGTGCTCCATGACGAGCTCCCGGAGCTGGCGGACCATCGAGTCGGTCAAGCGATGCAGGGGCAGGGTCACCTCGATGGGGGCGCCCGGCGAAGAGGCCACGAGCTCGGGGCGCCGGACTTCGGTGGCCACGAGTTTCGGTTGCTCGTCTCGATTGTCGATCCGGCCCCGGATGATGACGATGGCATCCTCCTCGAGGAGGCCGCCGTACTCCACCATGGTCTTCGGGAACATCATCACCTCGATGGCGGCATCGAGGTCCTCGAGCACGAACGTCGCCATGAGCTCGCCCCGCTTCGTGTAGCGCCGCGACATGCCCGTGACGACCCCACCTGTCGTGACCGACCCGCTCAGGGGCGGTCCTCCGTCCGTCGAGACCGCCTCGCCGCCTGCCCCCTCGGAGTCGAGCACGTCACGGATCGAGTGGGTCGCCGCCCGGCGTAGGGCGGTTTCGAGGCCGCGCAGCGGGTGGTCGCTCACGTAGAGGCCGAGCATCTCCTTCTCGAAGGCGAGGAGGTCGCTCTTGTTGAACTCGGTGTCGGGGATGGCCACACGGGCGGTGTCGAAGGCGCCGGCGTCCTCGCCGGCGGCCGCGGCGTCAGCCTCCAGCAGCGAGAACAACGTCGAGATTCCGAGATCCTCCTCCCGGCGGCGCGTGAGGGTCCGATCGACGATCTCCTCGAACACGAGGCAGAGTCCCTGGCGGGGATGCCCACAGGAGTCGAAGGCGCCGGCCTTCACGAGCGATTCGACTGCTCGCTTGTTGAGCGCGCTCGCATCCACCCGCTTGCAGAAGTCGTAGAAATCGCTGAAGGGGCCGTTCGCCTCCCGCTCGGTGACGATGAGCTCGACGATGGCCTCGCCGACGTTGCGGACGGCCGAGAGTCCGAAGACGATGACCTTGTCGCTCGCCCGGGCGGAGAAGTGCGAGACCGAGGTGTTGATGTCGGGGACGCGAACCTCGATCCCGAGGGTGCGACACTCGGCCAGGTAGACCGCTGTCTTGTCCTTGTCGTCCTTCACCGACGAGAGGAGGGCGGCGAGGTACTCGACGGGGTGATTCGCCTTCAGCCAGGCCGTCTGGTAGGCGACGAGCCCATAGCCGTAGGAGTGGGACTTGCCGAAGGCGTAGTCGGCAAAGGGCTCGATGATGTCGAAGAGGTCGGTCCCGAGGTTCTCGTCGTAGCCCTGGGCGACGCAGCCCTCCACAAACCGCACGCGCTCGGCAGCGATGAGCGCCCGGATCTTCTTGCCGCACGCCTTGCGAAGGTTGTCCGCCTCCTCGAGGCTGTAGCCGGCGAAGTGCTGGGCCACCCGCATGACCGACTCTTGGTAGAGCATGAGGCCGTAGGTGTCGCGCAGGATCAGCTCGAGGTCCGGGTGCAGATAGCTGAGCACCTTTCGCTTGTTCTTCAGCTCGGGGTAGTCGCGGTGCATGTTGGCTGCCATCGGCCCGGGGCGGTAGAGGGCGACGAGGGCCGCCACGTCGTCGAACGACGTGGGGGCGAGGGCGCGCAGCGTCTGGCGCATGGCCCCGCCCTCGAGCTGGAAGACCCCGATCGACTCGGCCCTGCGCAGCATGGCGAAGGTCGCCTCGTCGTCGAGGGGGATGGCGTCGATGTCAGGGCGGGTGCCCGTGCCCTCGGCGATGAGGTCGAGGGCGGTCTCGATGACCGAGAGGTTCCTCAGCCCGAGGAAGTCCATCTTGAGGAGCCCGAGATCCTCCACGCCGTGCATCTCGTACTGCGTCACGATCGGGGCGGCGGCTGGATCCTGTCCCGGCTCGGGCTTGCGCTGTACCGGCAGGTACTCGGTGAGCGGCTCGTCGGTGATCACGACGGCGGCGGCGTGGATGCCGTCCTGACGTCGCAGGTTCTCGAGGCCCTTGGCGACGTCGATGACCTGTTTGGCCTCCGGATCCATTTCGTAGAGGTCACGGAGATCCTTGGCCGCCATGTAGCCGTCCTCGTGGCCCTCGATCTTCTCCAGACAGGCGGTGAGCGGCGTGTCCCGGCCCATGACGAGGGGCGGCATCGCCTTGGCGATGCGGTCACCCACGAGATAGGGCTTGCCGAGCACGCGGGCGGCATCCCGCACGGCCGCCCTCGCCTTGATAGTCGAGAACGTCACGATCTGGGCGACGTGGTCGACGCCGTAGCGATCGGCGGCGTACCGGATCATCTCGCTCCGGCGTCGCTCGTCGAAGTCCATGTCGATGTCGGGCATCTGCTTGCGACCAGGGTTGAGGAAGCGCTCGAAGAGCAGGTCGTAGCGGATCGGGTCGAGGTCGACGATCCGCAGGCAGTAGGCGACGCAGCAGCCGGCGGCCGAGCCACGCCCGGGGCCGACTCGGATCCCGTGGGAGCGGGCGTAGGCGATGAGGTCCCAGACGACGAGGAAGTAAGCCGCGAAACCCATCTCGGAGATGACACGCAGCTCGAACTCCACACGCTCGACGACCTCCGTAGGAAGGATCTCGCCGTACCGCTCGCGGGCGCCCTCGTAGGTCAGGTGGCGAAGGTAAGCGGCGGCGGACTCGTCGTAGGACTCGCCGGCGTGAGCAAACTCCTCCGGGAGGGGGAACTTCGGAAGGCTCGGGCGGCCGAGCTGGATCTCCACCGACGCCCGCTCGGCGATCCAGAGGGTGTTGTCGCAGGCCTCCGGCAGCTCGGCAAAGAGCGCCCGCATCTCGGAGGCGGACTTCACATAGTGCTCCTGGCCGTAGAACTTGAAGCGGTTCGGGTCGTCCCGGGTGGCACCCGTCTGCACGCACAAGAGGGCGTCGTGCGCCTCGGCGTCCGAGCGGCGGCAGTAGTGGCTGTCGTTCGTCGCCAGCAGGGGGGCGTCGAGGGCGCGGGCAATCTCGACGAGCTTCGGGTTCGTGCGGTGCTGGTCGGGCAAGCCGTGATCCTGCAGCTCGACAAAGAGGCTGTCGCGGCCGAAGATGTCCTGCAGGCGCCCGGCGAGCTCGAGGGCGCGGGCCTGCTCGTCTGCGAGCAGGGCCTGGAGCACGACGCCGCCGAGACACCCGGTCGTGGCGATCAGCCCACCGTGGTGGGCCTGCAGCAGCTCCCAGTCGACCCGGGGCTTGTAGTAGTAGCCCTCGAGGTAGGCGGCCGAGGAGAGCTTGACGAGGTTGCGGTAGCCGGCGTTCGACTCCGCCAGGAGGGTGAGGTGGTAGTAGAGCTTCTCCCCGCGGGCGTCGTCTCCGCCCGTGTCGTCCACGCGGCCGCGGCGGATGGGCCGCTCATGGCGGGAGTTCGCCGCCATGTAGGCCTCGGTCCCGATGATCGGCGTGATGCCCTGCTGGCGGCATTCCTTGTAGAAGTCGAGGACGCCGTACATGTTGCCGTGATCGGTGATGGCGAGCGCCGGTTGCCCGTCAGCGACCGCGGTCGCCACGACATCTCGGATGCGAGAGGCGCCGTCGAGCATGGAGTACTCGGTGTGGGTGTGCAGGTGGGCGAACGATGCGCCTCTCTTCTCGTCATCCACTGCGCTGTTCACCCCCTGTCCACAGCCGTTATCCCCGTCTGTGGACGAGTTACACCCCTGTCATTCGGCCCTGCGCCGACGATAGCGCGCCCGGGCGGCGGCGTGCGGGGTGGAGGGATCAGAGGTACGAGCCGGGCCGCGTGGGGGCCTCGGGGCTGCTGCCCGGCCCGAGGGAGCGCTGGCGCATCTCCTCCAACTGGCTACGAGCGGCCATCTGCTGGGCGAACAGCGTCGCTTGGATGCCGTGGAAGAGCCCCTCCAGCCAACCCACGAGCTGAGCCTGGGCGATGCGCAGCTCGGCATCGCTGGGCACGTCCGACTCGAAGGGAAGCGCCAGGCGGTCGAGCTCGGCGACCAGGTCAGGCGAGAGGCCGCTTGCCAGCTCGCGCACTGACGTCTCGTAGATGTCCTTCAGACGGGTTCGGCTGGCGGAGTCAAGCGGCGCCTGCCGGACCTCGTCGAGCAGCTGCTTGATCATCGACCCGATGCGCAGCACCTTTGCCGGCTGCTCGATCGAGTCCACCACTTCGGTGTCTTCGGTGCCCGTATCCGCGCCCGCGTCCGACCTGCCCGAGGAGGCCTCGACCGGGCCTTGCCCACCCAGGATCGGGATGGGATCGCTCAAGCGTGTGCGAGACGGCGGATGTCTTCCACCGACAGCTCGGTCGTCTTCTCGCCGTCGCACTGATCACAGCCGTCGACGTGACGCCACGACCGGATGCGGCGAGTGCCTGCCTCGTTCAGCACGACCACGAAGGCGTCGGAGTCCTCGGCGAGCTCCAGATGCACGTAGGGACGCCAATCGGTGGCCGCAAGGGAGGGGTCGACGTCGAGGCCCTTCAAGATCCGGCGGAAGCGCAGGGCGGGGACGTCGAAGAGCCAGGTGCTGTGGCAGGAGTCGATGACGACGAAGCCGACCGAACCTGCCAACGCAGACGATGACGCGGCGCCCTCCGATCCTGGGGAACGACTGGTTCCCGCGGCGAGCCCGTTCGTCGGCCCACTCGGGACGGGAGTGACGGTCATGGCAAGATCATGCCGTTTGTTTCTGGGTTTCGGAGCACATTCTGGTTGCGATCCTGTGAAGATCGCCTCGAAGGATCGGCGGCACCTGTCTCACGGCACAAGAAGCCGAAGCCGGGGCGGGCCGCGTAGTCCTGCCACTGAGCGGGGTGAAGAGTCATGATCAGTGACGACGGGGTCCACGGGCAGGACCGCCCACCACGAGCTCGCCGCGCCCGTACCGCTCCGACATCGCCCCGAGTGATCCCGCGAGGGCTTCCGGCTGGACGTTGGGCACGACGAAGCGGTGACGCTTGCGGGTGCTCTCGACGCCGAGGCTGACGGCCGTCGAAAGCTGATGGCGCTGCGGGCCGACGGCGTCCGCCGAGAGCCGCACGATCGATGCCCACGGTATGAGGGCGTAGGGCGCTCCGTTCGGACGCTTCACCGTCATGCCCAATTCGCCGAAGGCGAGGCCCAGGTGCGGCACCTCGGCCGGCTGGCCGGAGACCTCCGTCACGAGCGTCACATCGATGAGATCGAGCTGGGTGACGCCTGACAGATCGCTGCCGGGAATGATGCCGGTTGGTCGTCTCCACGGCCACTTCCGTCCCTCGGCCATCGACTGCTTTCCCTCCCTTGCAACGCAGCTCCTGGGGCCACCCGGGGCTCCGGCGGAGACAACCGCCGGGCCTCTCGCGCTCGCTGTGCATGGGGCTCGGCGGGGTTTCACCACAGAGCGTAATGGAATCACCACTTCTTGTGCCAAAATGGAGCCATGCTGGCGATGATTGCTACGTGCGCCCACGTGCGCGACGATTCACCTCGATGAACCGCGGCGACCTCGACCGCCTCCTGCGTCGACTGGCTGACTCGGACGGATCGGACCTTCACCTGAAGGTTGGCTCCGTGCCGCGTATTCGCGTCCATGGTGACTTGATCCGGCTGACCGACGAAGTCGGACCGCAGCCGGCCGAGCTGGAGGCGATAGCTCGCGAGATCATGCCGGAACGGATCTGGGAGGGTTTCGAGCGGGCGTACGAGGGCGACTTCGCCTACGCCATCATGGGGCTCGGCCGCTTTCGAGTGAACGCCTACCGCCAGCGCGGCTCGATCGGAATGGTGTTCCGGCTCGTCCGTTCGAGCGCCCGCTCGTTCCAGGACCTCAACCTGCCGGAGTCCGTCCGCAAGCTGGCGGACGAGCAGCGCGGTCTCGTTCTCGTCACCGGCCCGACCGGCTCGGGCAAGACGACGACCCTCGCAGCCATGATCGATCACATCAACCGCAGCCGTGAGTGCCACATCGTGACCATCGAGGACCCCATCGAGGTCCTCCACCGGGACGAAGTCGCCGCCATCAGCCAACGGGAGGTGGGCTTCGACACGGAGGGTTTCCTCATCGCGCTGCGCTCGGCGCTGCGGGAGGACCCCGACGTCATCCTCGTGGGCGAGATGCGCGACCCCGAGACCGTGGCGACGGCGCTGTCGGCTGCCGAGACCGGACACCTCGTGCTCTCGACCCTGCACACCGTCGACGCCGTCGAGACGATCAACCGTGTCGTCGACTTCTTCCCGCCGAACCAGCACCGCCAGGCACGCATCACCCTCGCCGGTGCCCTCAAGGGGACGATCTGCCAGCGGCTCGTGCCCACGACCGACGGATCCGGTCGGGTGCCGGCCCTCGAGATCATGGTCGTGAACGGCCGCATCCAGCAGACCATCATCGACCCCGCCCGCGGCACCGACATCCTCCAGGTGATCCGGGAGGGCGAGTACTACGGCATGCAGACCTTCGACCAGGCGCTCGTGAACCTGCTCGAGCAGGGCGTCATCGACCTCAGGGCGGCCACGCAGGCGTCGTCCAACCCCCACGACCTCCGCGTCGCTCTGCAGCAGCGCGGTCTCGTGCCCAGCGCCGCCCGTTGAGGCGTCACAGGCTCACCCAGGCGTGGGCGATGGTGTCACCGAAGCACACGCCCACCATCGTCCCGAGCGCCAGGTAGGGACCGAAGGCCAGCGCCGTCTTCCGGTCCGCCTTGCCGCGAGCCAGGAGAACGAGCGCCGGCACGCTCGCGAAGAAGAAGGCGGCGAACATCCCGACGGCCACGGCGCCGAACCCGAGCCAACCGAGGGCTCCACCGCACAGGCCCGCCAGTCGGACGTCTCCGAAACCCATCGCCTTCGGCGCCACGAACCAGATCAGGGCGAACACGACGAAGCACGCCGCCGCCCCGATGAGGGCGTCGAGGAGATGGTGGAAGCGATGGGACGGCCACGACCCGAGCACGAGGAGCACCGTGAAGGCCGCCGCCGTCGTGTACAGCACCGACCGCGGCAGCAGCGTGTGCTCGAGATCGATCACCGAGAGGGCCACGAGGCCGGCTGCGAGGAGCGCGTAGGCGGGCACGACCCAGAAGCTCGGCAGCCGCCAGGCCACGGCGGCAAAGAGGAGGGCGGTCGTGACCTCGACGTACAGGTCCCGCGGGGGGATGCGCACGCCGCAGGCGCGGCAGCGACCGCGCAGCCGCAGGTAGGAGAGGATGGGGATGTTGTCGCGCCTGCGGAGCGGAGCTGCGCACGCCGTGCAGTGAGACGAGGGACGGACGATCGACTCCTTGCGGGGGACGCGGTCGGCCACGACGCCGACAAAGGAACCGATGAGCAGGCCGAAGACTGCGGCGACGGCGACGGCGATCGCGTGCGGGTGAGCTGTCTCCATGTCGGTCTCGTGGGTTCCTTCCAGCGTTTTCCTTCGCACCCGAACGTGCCCGCGGGGGCTGCCGGCGCGGCGATTCGCGTTGCCAATGTGGCGCAAGTTGAAATCTTGCAACAGATGTGGCACAGGATGCCGATGATTAGCGTACAATGTGTGGGTTCGAACGCTCTGAGCGCGCGGGCATCACGGAGATGCCGGCGAACCGCCAAGGTCGAGGGGAGGATAGGTGGGCATCCGATGCTTCGGGACGACAGCTCTCTATCACGCCGCCTTGCGCGCGCCTGGCACCTTGATGGGGGATCCCGGCGATGAGCACGACTGAGACCCGGGGCGGTCGCATCGCCCCTTCGAAAGCAGAGATCGACGAAGCCCGGGCGCTCGCCCGCGAGGTCGGACTCGAATACGTCGACCTCGACCGCTACCCGCTGAACGCGGCGGCGTCCTCGCTCCTGCCCGAGCAGCTGGCCCGCCGCGACCACGCCCTCGCCGTCGGCTGGAAGTACGGGACTCCCGTCATCGCCGTCGCCGCTCCCGACAACGTCCTCGCCATGGACGACATCCGCACCGTCGTCGGGCGCGACATCCACGCCGTC
>DASPSK010000375.1:0-24231 GCA_035623975.1 Acidimicrobiales bacterium
GCCGGCGTGATGGCCCTCACACGCAGCGCCGCCCTCGAGGCGGCGCCGAAGGGGATCCGCGTGAACGCCGTGTCGCCCTCGCTCGCCCTCCACCCGTTCCTCTCCAAGGTCGTCTCCGAGGAGGCGCTCGAGCAGCTCGCCGCCCGGGAAGCCTTCGGGCGGCCGGCCGAGCCCTGGGAGGTGGCCAACGTCATCGTCTTCCTGGCGAGCGAGTACTCCTCCTACATGACCGGTGAGGTCGTGAGCGTCAGCAGCCAGCACCCATAGGAGGCCGCGGCGCGCCGCCGCCGTCTCAGCCCACCTCGGCCGTGAGGTCGCGGAAGAGCGCCGGCCGGGCCAGCCTGATCGACCCGAGCAGGACGGCGAGGAGGGCGGCGGCCGCCACCGTCGTGGTCGGCAGGCCGAAGCGGTCGGCGATCGGCCCCTGCAGCAACGAGCCGATGGGGTAGGCCACCCCGAGGGCGACGAGGTAGATGCTGAGGATGCGGCCGCGAAACCTCGCCGGGGCGCGTAACTGCACGACCGTCTGCAGACCGGCGAGCACCCAGATGTAGACCAACCCGACGGCGAACAGGGCCAGCGTCGCCCAGGGGAGCGCCGGTGCCAGGTCGTAGGCGGCGAGCACGGGGATGAGAAGGGCGAGGGCTCCGACGAGCACCCGGCCGCGACCGAGGCGTTCGGCGAGCGGTGCCATGAGGAGGGCGCCGACGACGGCACCGGTTCCCTGGGCGGTCGTGAGCACGGCCGTGGCCGAGGCGACGGCACGGGCGCTGTCATGAGCGTGGCCGAGCTCGCTGAGCCGGTGGGCCACGGCGGGCACGAGAGCGATGAACGGCGAGGCGAGCACGGCCACGACGGCGATGAGCACGATGGCCGCCCAACACCCTGGCTCGGCCCGGGCCGCCCTGAAACCGGCCTTGAGGGAGGCACGAAGCGCCGTGGGGTCGTGCCGACCGGGCGGGGGAGCAAGGCGCACGAAGGCCAGCGCAGCGACGACGGCGAGAAACGACACGGCGTTGGCCAGGAAGGCCATCGGGTAGCCGAAGGCGAGGACGGTCGCCCCGGCGAGGACCGGACCGATGACGCGACCGAGGTTCCATTGCGCCGAGTTGAGCGATGCGGCGGCGAGGAACTCGCCACGGGGCACGAGGTCCGGCAGGATCGCCTGCTGGAACGGCCCGATGACGGCGCTGACGGAGCCCTGGGCCGTCACGAGGAGCGTGAGCATGAGGGGCCCATAGTCATGAGCGCCCACGAGCAAGGCGATCACGAGGGCCACGGCCGCCGCCACGAGGTTGCCGGCGATGAGCACGGGGCGGCGCGGGAGCCGGTCGGCGAGGGCGCCTCCGATGGGGGAGAGGAGGCCGGTCGGGAGAAACCCCCCCGCCGCCACCACGACGACCCACAGAGCGCTTCCGGTGTGGGAGGCGACGAGGGCCCCCACCGCCACGGTCTGCATCCACGACCCCACGATCGAGATGAGGCCACCCGACCACAAGAGGGTGAAATTGCGGTGCCGGAACGGGCGCAGCGCAGAGAAACCCCGTGCCGGCCTTGGGGGCGCCGGCGAGATCGTCTCCGAAGGGGCGGCGACGGCCGCGTCGATCGCTGCGCCGGGCTCGCCCGGCAGCTTGACGGCCCCGGCCACGGTGGCGGCAGCCCCCTCCGCGTCGGTTCGTTCCCCCGTCCGCACCTCACGAGGGTACGGCCATCCGGGCCGAGGGCGTCGCGCCGACGGCGCCTTCGCCGGCGGCGGGGTTTCGAGGCTCAGGCGGATCCTCCGGTGGCGAGGATTCCATATTCGACGCCTGTGGCCTCGACGGAGACCTCCCAGAGGCGCCGGCCAGTGGCGGGGTCGAGGGCCCGCGCCTCGATGCGGTCCCGTTTCGGATGGCCGCGTGTCCCGCCCGGCTGCCCGGGCCCGTACAGCTCGCCCCCGTGCACGCCCTCGGCCGTGGCGGCGTACAGCTGCGGCCAGGCGCCGGCATAGGCGGACTGCGCGAAGAGGGTGTTCCCGATGGCGTAATAGGTGTTCCGGATCCAGTTCGAGCCGGTCTGCAGGTTCGTGGCGGCGTACCCGGGGTGGGCGGCGACGGCAATCGTGTCCGCCTTCGCCCGGCGGAGGCGGCGGTCGAGCTCGATGGCGAAGATCAGGTCGGCGAGCTTGGACTGGCCGTACGCCGTCCAGCGGCCGTAGCGGGCCCGTCCGTGCAGGTCGGAGAAGTCGATGCGGCCCACGTGACGGGCCAGGCTCGTGATGGCCACGACCCGGCTGCCGGGCGTCGAGATCATCGCCGGCAGGAGGAGGCCGGTGAGGGCGAAGTGACCGAGGTAGTTCGTGGCGAACTGCATCTCGAAGTTGTCCACCGTCTCGGCTCTCGGGATCGCCATCACGCCGGCGTTGTCGATGAGCAGGTCGATGGTGGCATGGTCGGCGAGGATGCTGGCGGCAGCCTCGCGGACCGACGAGAGCACTGCGAGGTCGACGATAGTGGCCTGGACGATGGCGCCGGGATGGCGCCGGCGCACCTCCGCCAGGGCGCTCTGCAGCCGCTCGGTGTTGCGAGCGGCCATCACGACGACGGCACCGTGGGCAGCAAGAGCGGCAGCCGTCTCCAGCCCGAGGCCGCTGTTGGCGCCCGTCACGATGGCCGTGCGACCGGATTGGTCGGGGATGTCGTTCGCCGTCCATCGAGTCATGGCGGCATGTTGCCCCACACCGGTGCGGCACGCATCTCGCCGGCTCCGGCGGCTCGCGGAGATGGCCGGCGGCTCTCCTGGACCGTAGGCTGAGCGGGATGATCAGCGACGCTGCCAAGCAGTTCCACGCCCTCCTCGAAGCCATGCCGGTGAGCGAGACGAGGCCGACGCTCGAAGAGGCCCGCGCCGTCAGCGGCGGGTGGGCGCTCGCCACGGCTGAGCCCGCGGGCGTCAGCTACGAGCAGGTCGACGCCAGCGGCGTACCCGCCGAGTGGACGATCCCGGAAGGGGCAGACCCCGACCGGGTGCTCCTCTACCTGCACGGTGGCGGGTACTCCGTCGGGTCGATCGAGAGCCATCGCAAGCTGGTCGGCCACCTCGCCACGGCGGCCGGCGTCAAAGGCTTGTCCGTGGAGTACCGCCTCGCCCCCGAGCACCCCTTCCCGGCCGGTCTCGACGATGGCGTCATGGCCTTCTCCTTCCTGCTCGACGAGGGCTACGAAGCCGGCCACATCGGTATCGGCGGCGATTCGGCCGGTGGCGGTCTCGCCCTGGCGCTGGCGCTGGCCTTGCGGGAACGGGGGCTGCCTGCGCCGGCCGGCCTCGTTCTCTTGTCGCCCTGGACGGACCTCGCCTCCACGGGCGAGTCCCTCACGACCAACATCGGAAAGGATCTGCTGTTGCGGCAGATCGAGGAGGACTCTCCGATGATCGGCTGGTACGCAGGTGACAACGACGTCAAGCACCCGTTGATCTCCCCGCTGTATGCCGACTTCTCGGACTTCCCGCCTTTCGTCGTTCACGTGGGCGGTGACGAGCTGTTGCTGGACGACTCCACACGCCTGTTCGAGCGGGCGTCTGCGGCGGGTTGCGACGCCACCATCGAGGTCTGGCCGGACATGCAGCACGTCTTCCAGATCGCCGCCGGCAACGTGCCCGAGTCGGACGCGTCCGTGGCCAAGCTGGGCTCCTGGCTTTCGCAGCGGCTGCAGGGCTGACCCGCTCTCGGCGCTGAGTTCCGGCCTGGGCGCCGTGCGAAGCGGGTATCGGAGCCTCGCGGGCGGGTTTCGGCAGGGTCTCGCCGAGTAAGCTACCTGCGCCTTTCGGTTCCAGGGGGACGTCATGGGATGTTCAAACTGCGGGATCGAGAACCCGCCGGGCGCCAAGTTCTGCCTCGAGTGCGGCAGAGCGCTCGCGCTGGCGTGCACGAACTGCGGCACCTCCCTGCCGTCGCACGCGAAGTTCTGCAGTCAGTGCGGCACGACGGTGAATCCGGTGGCCGACCGGACAGGCGCCGCTGCCACGGCTCTTTCCTTCCCGGACCCCTCCACCAGCTCCACGACGGAGCTGCGTCACGTCTCTGTGCTGTTTTGCGACCTCGTTGGGTTCACGCCGTTCTCCGAGAAGCGTGATCCGGAGGAAGTTCGCGAGGTCCTCTCGGGTTACTTCGAACTCGCTCGCGCGATCGTGGGTCGCTACGGCGGAGTCGTGCAGAAGTTCATCGGGGACGCCGTGATGGCCGTATGGGGGGCACCCGTCGCCAAGGAGGACGACGCCGAGCGGGCCGTCCGCGCCGCCCTCGAGCTCACCTCTGCTGTGGCGGCTTACGGATCCGAGCACGGGACCGACCTGCAGGCCCGCGTCGGCGTTGTCACGGGCGGTGCCGCCACGACCGAGACCGCTGAGGAGGGCCTCGTCATCGGCGACCGGGTGAACACCGCCGCCCGCATCCAGTCGGCCGCCCCGCCCGGGTGCTGCTACGTGGACGAGACGACGAGGGCCGCGACGGCGGCGGCCATCGCATATTCCGATGCCGGCGAGCACGAACTGAAGGGCAAAACGGGGCCGGTCCGCCTCTACCAGGCGACCAGGGTCGTGGCCGCCATCGCCGGCTCGCAGCGCTCGGGCGTCATCGAGGCGCCCTTCATCGGAAGGGACCATGAGCTCCGCCTCGTGAAGGAGCTCTTCCACGCGAGCGCAGAGCGACGCTCGGCCCGCATGGTGCTCGTCTCCGGGGTCGCCGGCGTCGGCAAGTCGCGCCTTGCCTGGGAGTTCTTCAAGTACATCGACGGACTGGCGGGCGACGTCCTCTGGCACTCCGGGCGCTGCCTCTCCTATGGCGAGGGCGTGAGCTACTGGGCGCTCTCGGAGATGATCCGGGCGCGGTTGCAGATCAGCGAGGAGGATCCCCAGGAGGTCGTGGCCGAGCGGTTGCGGACCGGCCTCGAGCGCTGGATGCCCGAGGCGGCGGACCGCGAGTTCATCGCCCCCCGCCTCGGTCAGCTGCTCGGCATGGCGAGCCCGCAGGTGCTGGCGCGCGAAGAGCTCTTCGCCGGCTGGCGTCTCTTCTTCGAGCGCCTCTCCGAGCACCTGCCCGTCGTCATCGTCATCGAGGACCTGCAGTGGGCTGACGCCGGCATGGTCGACTTCCTCGACCACCTCCTCGAGTGGGCGGGAGATCACGCCATCTTCCTCCTCGTGCTCTCCCGGCCGGAGGGGACCGAGCGGCGCGGTCTGGGGCTGTCGCGCCGCAGCGTCACGACCCTCCCCCTCGACCCCCTCTCCGATGCGGTCATGGGCGAGCTGCTCGACGGGCTCGTACCCGGCCTTCCCGTCGCCGCCCGAGCTCGCATCGTCGAGCGGGCCGAGGGGATCCCGCTCTACGCCATCGAGACCGTGCGTGGGCTGCTCGACACGGGAGTCCTGGAGAAGGGCACTGACGGCGCCCTTCATCTCGTGGGCGAGCTCGGCGAACTCGAGATCCCGCCGGGACTGACGGCACTCATCGCCTCCCGCCTCGACGCTCTGGCGCCTGACGAGCGAAGGTTGGTGAAGGAGTGCTCCGTGCTCGGCGGCAGCTTTCCCCGCCAAGCCATCGAAGCCCTCTCCGACGTCGAGCCTGCCGACCTGGACGACCTGTTGAGCTCGCTCGTGCGCAAAGAGGTGTTAACGGTCCGAGCGGACAAGCTCTCGCCCGAACGCGGTCAGTACGCCTTCACGCAGTCCCTTATCCGATCCGTCGCCTACGACCTGCTGACGAGGGCCGAGCGCAAGGCGCGCCATCTGCGCACGGCCGAGCACCTGCGAACGGCCTTCCCCGACGAGGGGGCAGAAGTGGCCGAGGTGATCGGCGCCCACCTTTACGACGCCTACCACGCTGCCGGAGATGACCCCGACGCCGAGGGGTTGCGGGCACAAGCATGCCGGGCCTACGTGGTCGGAGCCGAGCGGGCCGAGTCTGTCGGCGCACCCGAGTCTGCCGAGGCGGCTTACCTCAAGGCGGCCGAGCTCAGCTCGGACGAGGCGGAGCGAGCCGGCTTTGCCGAGAAGGCCGGTCGGATGGCGCAGAGTGCCGGCTGGCACGAGCGGGCCCTCGGCCAATTCGAGGCGGCGATCGCCACCTATGCCAAAGTTGGCCGCGTCGTCGACGCCGCGCGCGTCACCGCCTGGCTGGGTGTTTCGCTCACCGCCCTCGGCCGGGGGGAGCTGGGGATCACCCGCATCCGCCAAGCGCTCACCTCCCTGGAAACGACGACGGCCCCACCCGAGGTCGTCGCAGTTCTTCAGTCGAGGCTCGCAAGTGCGCTCGTGTTCGCCGGCCACGGTGACGAGGCGACCGGACCGATCGAGGAGACCCTCACCCTGGCCCAGCACCACAAGCTCACCGAGCCGTTGCTGAGCGGTCTCAACTCGAAGGCCATCTTTCTCCACGGGGCGGGACGTGCCGAGGAATCGCAGATGCTCCTCGAGGGCATGGTGTCGATCGCGCGGCGCCACGGCGCCACCCAGTCGGAGATGATCGCAGAAGGCAACCTCGGCGACATCTGCATGACCCGCGATCTGACGGGCGCCGAGGAGCACGCCGAGGCCGCCCTTGCCCTGGCGCGACGCTGGGGGCACAGGGCGTCCGAGGCCCTGTCTGCGAGCAACCTGATGTACGTCCTCATGATGGCGGGGCGCCTCGACGAGGCGTTCCAGCTCGGGACGGAGATTCTCCAGGCAGGTGGCGATGACCGTCCCGGGGCGGCCTACATCACGGTTCGGCTCGCTCATCTGGAAGCGCTTCGCGGCAGGGCCGAGGCCGCCCGTCACTACCTCTTGGCCGCCAGCGCGTGGGCCGAGAGCGACGAAGTGCAATCCAAGGCCAACTACACCGCTACCGAGGCGGCGGTCGCCCTCGCAGAGGGTGACAGGAGGCACGCACTCGAGACAGCCCGCCGTGCCATCGACGAAGCCCTGTTGAGGGGGCTCGCCGTCGCCCACGAAGCGATCCGTCTCGCCTTCCCCGTTGCTCTCGAAGCGGCCCTCGACGTCGGCGACCTCGAGGAGGTCGAACGGCTTGTCGATTTGCTGGCGACGCGCCCGGCCGGTGAGGTCCCCCCGTTCCTCTCGGCGCAAGTCACCTGTGCGAGGGCGCTGCTCGCCGCCGCCCGAGGCGAGGACGAGGTGGTGGAGGAAGGCCTTGTCGGCGCGGAGGCGTCGTTTCGTGATCTCGGTTACCCGTACTGGATGGCGCGGACCCAGCTGCAACGAGCAGAGTGGCTTGCCGGCGGGGGAAGAGTCGAGGAGTCGGCGAAGCTGGCGGGTGACGTCGCTGACATCTTCGACCGCGTGCGAGTTCCGCCCCTGTTCGCGCGTGCCCGCGCCCTGGCGGAACCCGCCGTCATGCCCGCGCCCAACACGTCGGAGGCTGAGTCGGCGCTCAGCGGGTCGGCTTGACCACCCGCGACTCGCCACCTCGGCGCACGGCCAGACCGGCGAGCACCTCGAGGACACAGCGGTGGGCGTTGTTTATGGTCGTCTCCGCCCAGTCGTAGGGCGGGGATACCTCGACGATGTCCATGGCGACGAGGGGGGTTTCGAGGGCGAGTTTGCGCACGGCGCGTAAGAGGTCGGCGGGGTTGAGCCCTCCCGGCTCGGGCGTGCCCGTGCCCGGCGCGAAGCCCGGGTCGAGCACGTCGATGTCCACCGACAGGTAGATGCCGTCCGTGCCCTCGAGGGCCTCGGCGACGGCGTCCTCCATGACGGCAGGCAGGCCGCGCTCCCATGCCTCCTCCATGAAGTGCCAGCGCATGCCCTGATCCTGCATCCACTGGAAGACCTCGGCGGGCGGCCAGTAGCCGCGAAGGCCGACCTGCACGAAGTTGCGGCCGGGGACGGCGCCCGACTCGATGAGCCGGCGCATCGGCGTGCCGTGGCTGGCGAGGTTGCCGTCGATCGAGTCGGCCGTGTCGGCGTGGGCGTCGAAGTGGACGATACCGATGCGCCCCCAGCCCTTCGCCTCGGCCACGGCGGTGGCGGCCGGCCAGGTGATGGAGTGGTCGCCACCGAGGATGACGGGGAGGATGCCTCGGCTGGCGACCTCGGCCACACGCTGGCGGATGTTGGCATGCGACGCCTCCGTCATGCCGTGCGGGCAGTGAGCGTCCCCATAGTCGACGACCTCCAGATTCTCGAAGATCTCGATCCCGAGGTCCATGTGGTACGTGCCCGGTCCGTATGCGAGGGCGCGCAACGCCCGCGGTCCGAAACGGGCACCGGGCCGGTTCGTCGTCGAGTCGTCCCAGGGGGCCCCGATAACGGCCACGTCCGGCTGCCAGCGGTCGAGTTCCTCAGGCTCGGTGAGCAGGGGGCATTGGGCGAAAGTGGCCGGGCCCGCGTAGGAGGGACCGCTCAGCTGGCGCTGCATGCCGGCGGGCAGCGTGCGGTCCGGCGGGATGCGGTCCGGCGGGACGGGTGCGGTGTCGTCGCTCACTGCGCTCGTTGCTAGCACACGGCGACGGGGCCTCCGGCAGCCGGCGGGCACACCCTTGGCTGCATACCCTTGGCTGAGGAGTACCGACCGAGGTTGTCTAGGCTAACTGTCCATGCCCGAGGCCTACATCGTCGAAGCGGTACGCACCCCCGTCGGCAAGCGCGGGGGCGCGCTTGCGGGCGTCCACCCGGCCGACCTCGGTGCCCACGCCCTGACGGCCCTCGTCGAGCGCAGCGGCATCGACCCGGGTGCCGTCGAGGACGTCGTCTTCGGCTGCCTCGACACCCTCGGTGGCCAGGCGGGCGACATCGCCCGCACGTGCTGGCTGGCAGCGGGACTGCCGGAGCACGTGCCGGGGACGACCGTCGACCGCCAGTGCGGCTCGTCTCAACAGGCCGTCCACTTCGCCGCCCAGGCTGTCATGGCGGGCGTGCACGACGTGGTCGTCGCCGGGGGCGTGCAGCAGATGTCCCAGATCCCGATCGGCTCGGCCATGGAGGTGGGCCAGCAATTCGGCTACGAGGACCCGTTCACGGGATCGACCGGCTGGCTGAAGCGGTACGGGGACCAGGAGATCAGCCAGTTTCGCAGCGCCGACTTGGTCGCTGAGCGATGGGACATCTCCCGGGAGGAGATGGAGAACTTCGCCGTTCAGTCCCACACACGGGCCCTGACGGCGCAGGCAGAGGGACGCTTCGACGTTGAGATCGTGCCCTTCGACGGGCTTGCGGCCGATGAGGGCCCGCGTCAGCCGAACTGGGAGAAGATCCGGTCGCTGCCGGCGCTTCGTGAGGGCGGCCGGATCACGGCCGCCCTGTCATCGCAGCTCTCCGACGCCGCCGCCGCCCTGTTGATCGTGAGCGAGTCGGCCCTCAGCACGCACGGCCTTCGCCCTCGGGCACGCATCCACCACATGAGCGTCCGCGGCGACGACCCCGTCTTGATGCTCACGGCGCCCATTCCGGCCACGAAGCACGCCCTCGAGCGCGCTCAGATGACGCTCGACGACATCGATCTCGTGGAGATCAACGAGGCGTTCGCCCCGGTCGTGCTCGCGTGGCAGAAGGAGACGGGAGCCGATCTCGCCAAGGTGAACGTGAACGGCGGTGCCATCGCCCTCGGCCACCCTCTGGGGGCGACTGGCGTGCGCCTCATGACGACGCTCTTGAACGAGCTCGAGCGGACCGGAGGACGCTACGGCCTGCAGACGATGTGTGAGGGCGGCGGCCAAGCGAACGTGACGATCATCGAGTGTCTGGGCTGAGTCGGCGACCTCGCCAGCGTCATCGGCGGCGACGCATGCACACGTGGTAGTGGCTTACGCGCACATGTGTCCGGAAGTGACTACCGCGCCGTCGTTCAGGACTGCCGCGCCGTCGTTCAGAAAAGGCGGCGCGAGGCCCGATCGAGACCTGAGTCGAGATCGCCCGGTGCTCAAGCGGTGCCCGCCGGCCGTAGTGCGAGAGCGCTCTTGACGTCCCGGAGCACCAGGTGAGGGCGGTGCCGAGTCGCCGTTGGCGTAGTTCGCAGCAGGGTCCAGCCTGCCGCCACGATCCGGTTGCCCCGCTCACGGTCGCTCACGAAGCTCTGAGGGTCTGCGTGATACCGGTAGCCATCGAGCTCCAGCGCTAGGCGTTGCGCCGGCCAGGCAAGGTCGACGCGGGCGATGAACCGAGCGCCGTCTCGAATCTCGAACTGCGTGACCGGTCGCTCGATGCCACCCGCGACGAGAACGGCCATAAGCTCCGCCTCGGCGACGCTGTCCACCTCGCCCAAGTCGGCGAGAAGGCGTCGGAGTCTCACGATCCCGTGCATCGTCGCTCCGCGTTCGGCCGCGAAACGCTCAAGGCTGCCGAGAGTGATCAGTCGGTTCGCGATGCAATGGTTGGCGAATGCTCTGTAGTTCTCGTCCGTGATCGTGCGGTTCGCGAGATCGAGGGCAGTTCGTAGTGGGCGGGTGACCGGCACACTGCGGCGCGTCGTGGCGAGGCTGTCCAGCGAGCGCCGAGTCACGTGGACCGCCACCCACTTCGGGCCGGCCATGCGGCGGCCGTGGCGCACGGTGACATGGATCGTTGTGTCGTCGAGGTCCTCGAAGCCCCACATCCTTGCCGCCGTCTCGTGGGAGATGACTCCACCGCTCCTCGCGGCGATGACCACTTTCTGGTCGAAACCGAGCGGATAGCCGGACAGCCGGTAGACGCCACGTGCTTCCCTCACGAGCAGGCCGCGGGACTCGAGTCGAGGAAGCTGTCTCACGTCGACACCGCACTCGGCCGCTTGTGAAGTGGTGAAGACTCCGGCCGAGCTCACGCACAGCTCCATCAACCGCTTCCACGGCTTCGAGCACGGGGTCCCCGCCATAGCCGCATGATGGCCGGAGGGTGTGTCAGCCGCGGATGTGGTAGTCGCTTACGCGCACATGTGTCCGAAAGTCACTACCAACCCCTTCTCTGCCGATGGGCGATCCCCGGGCGCGCCGAAAGGCCTCAGCCGAGGTAGCGGGTGATGGACTCCACGACACAGGCCGGCTTGGTGTTCCCTTCGACTTCGACCGTGACGAGCGTGGTCATCTGCACGCCGCCGGCGACGTCTTCGACGGACTGAATGGTTCCGCGGGCACGCACCCGCGAGCCGACGGGCACGGGCGCCGGAAAGCGCACGCGGTTCGCCCCGTAATTGATCCCCATCGAGATGCCGCTCACCCGGATCACCTGTGGGAGCAGGTATGCCACCAACGACAGGGTAAGAAACCCATGGGCGATCGTCGTGCCGAACGGCCCTGCCTTCGCCCGCTCGGGGTCGACGTGGATCCACTGGTGGTCGCCCGTCGCTTCGGCGAAGAGGTCGATCTGCCGTTGGGTGATCTCGTACCACTCGCTCGGGCCGAGCTCAGTGCCCACGGCACCCCTTAACTCGTCGAGCCCTTCGAAAACGGTCGGTTCCATGACGAGATCGTAGGCGGGGCCGGGCGCCGCCCGCTGGATACGCTGCGCCGTGGCCGCTGCTCGAAGCCAACCAGCAGATCCCGCTCGTCACCCGGCTCTGCGCACGCCGATCTGCGAGCTGTTCGGAGTGGACGTCCCGATCGTCCAGACGGGGATGGGCTGGGTGGCCGGACCCCGCCTCGTGTCGGCCACGGCCGCCGCCGGCGCCCTCGGGATCCTGGCTTCGGCCACGATGACGTTCGAAGAGCTGCGTGGTGCCATCAGCGAGGTGAAGAGCCGCACCGACCGGCCCTTCGGCGTCAACCTGCGCTCCGACCATGCCGACGTGGATCGTTTCGTCGATCTCCTCCTTGCCGAGAACGTCGCCGTCGCCAGCTTCGCCCAGGCACCGAACGAGCGGCTCATCAAACGCCTCCGCGACGGCGGGGTACGCACGATGCCGACGATCGCCGCCCGCCGCCATGCGGAGAAGGTCGTCTCCTGGGGCGTGGACGCCGTCATCGCCCAGGGTCACGAAGGCGGCGGCCATACCGGTGCCGTGCCGACGACGCTGCTGCTGCCGCAGGTGACGGCCGTCGTGGGGGTGCCGGTGCTCGGGGCGGGGGGTTTCTTCGACGGGCGTGGGCTCGTGGCGGCCCTGGCGTGGGGCGCCGCCGGCGTGGCGATGGGGACGCGTTTCTTGCTGACGAGGGAGAGCACCGTGCCTGACAGCGTGAAGGCCCGCTATCTCGAGGCGGCCCTCACCGACACCGTCGTGACCCGCGCCGTCGACGGCTTCCCGCAACGGGTGATCCGCACCCCCATGGTCGATCGCCTCGAGCGTGCCCTGCCGGGAGTTAGCCTTGCCCGAGCGTCAGCCAACGCCCTCCGGTTCCGAAAGCTCACGTCCACGCCGCTGTCTGCGCTCGTGCGGGAAGGGCTGGCCATGAAGCGCAGCAGCGAGCTCACGTGGGCGCAGACGGCCATGGCGGCGAATGCTCCGATGCTCACCCGCG
Source organism: Acidimicrobiales bacterium (assembly GCA_035623975.1). Lineage (GTDB taxonomy): Bacteria > Actinomycetota > Acidimicrobiia > Acidimicrobiales > Bog-793 > JAKACA01. The sequence goes on from DASPSK010000375.1 coordinate 12,399, forward strand.
CCGCCCTGGTGGATGGCCGGCTGGAGGCGGGCATCTTGCCCACCGGACAAGTTGCCGGGCTCATCGACGAGCTCCCGAGTGTGGCCGAGCTCGTCGAGGCCATCATGGCGGAGGCCGATGAGACCCTGAGCCGGCTGACCGGTTCGCCGAGCTCGCCTTAGCTCAGCCAGCCGACCCTGGAGCTCCCGAGAACTGCTCCCGGAGCTGATATTTGAGAACCTTGCGGAGAGTCTCGTTTCGGGGGAGGGCGTCGAGCACCTCGAGCTGCTCGGGAATCTTCTGGCGCATCAGGCCCTGGGCGCTCAGGTACTCCGCCAGCTCGGCAAGGCCGAGGACGTCGGCTCCGGGCGCCAGCTCCACGACGGCACAGACGCGCTCGCCCCGCTCGGCGTCGGGCAGCCCGATGACGGCCACGTCCCCCACCTTCGGATGTGTATAGATGAGCTCCTCGACTTCGCGAGCGGAGATGTTCTCCCCCTTGCGGATGATGACGTCCTTCAGGCGGCCGGTGAGCACGAGATGCCCGTCGTCCCGGAGGTGGCCGAGGTCGCCGGTTCGAAACCAGCCGTCCTCGTCGAAGGCCTCCGCCGACAGCTTCTCGTCGGTGTAGCCCTTGCAGACCATCGGTCCGCGCACGCGCACCTCGCCGTCCACCCCGACGCCGGCGAGGCCGCCGTCGGCCGTGACGATCCGGATCTCGGCCCCGGCCACGGGGGCACCTTCGGTGGCGATCAGCTGTTCGTCGGTGTCCAGGGGGCTCCCCATGGAGATCATGGGAATCTCCGTCATGCCGTACCCATGGATGATGCGGATGCCCATCTCGGCGAGAACGGCGTGAAAGACCTCGGGCGGCTTGGGGGCACCGCCTCCGGAGAGGGCTCGAAGCGTGGGGATGACCGGCTCCTGCGGGCTCTTGCGCTGCTCGGCGAGAAAGGCCTGGTAGAACGCCGTCGATCCGCCCGCCATCGTGACGCCATGGCGACGGAACACCTCCACGGCCTCGGTCGGCACGAAAGCTTCGAGGACCACCGCCTGGAAGCCGCCCAGCAGCATGGTGACGAGATAGTCGGCTCCGGCGATGTGGGCGAAGGGGAAGGCGATGGAGCCCACGTCGCTCTCGCTCAGCTGCAGGGCAAGGGCGAGCCCCTTGCCACCGGCCAGCAGCGTCCCGTCGGTGTGCTTGACCCCTTTCGGCTCCGACGTCGTGCCGGACGTGTAGTAGATCCAGCGCACGGGGTCGTCGCCGGCGGCTGGGGGCGGGGGGAGGTCGGCAGGCGTGCCGATGGGGAGGTGGTCGATGTTGAGCACGACCGGGCGCTCGCCCCCCTCCGGGCCACCGCCGTCGCCGTCCCAGCGGGCGGCGGGATAGCCGAGCTCGAAGAGCACCGTCTCGGTCATGGCGGCGTAATTCACGCCTCGCCACTCCGGCTTGATGATGATCACCTTCGGCCGGGTTCCCCGGACGGCGGCCGTGACTTCACGACCCCGTTAGATGTGAAGGATCGGGTTTTGGAGCGCGCCGAGACGGGCGAGCGCCGCCGCCAGGACGATGGTCTCGATGGTCGTGGGCACCTGCCAGGTCACCGGGGTGCCCTCGCCCACGCCGATCGAGTGAAGCCCGGCGGCCACCTGCTCCGCCGAGGCTTTGAAGTCGCCGAAGGTGATCATGCGGTTCGAGGCGTCGCGCAGCATCGGACGGTCGGAGGAGAGGTCGCAACGGGCGACGACGAGGTCCCATATCGTCCGGGCGTCGTACGGCGATCCCCCCACGGGCGGCGACGCTACCAGCCCGTTGGCGTGGCCCCGAGGGCCGGAATGTCGCTCTCAGGTCGTGCCGCCGGCAGTGTTGTCCGCACCCGCCCGGCGCGGCCGTTGGCACCGCCACGGGCACCAGGGGGAGGCGCCGTGAAAGGATCGGGCATGGCCGAGGGCGATGTCCGCGCCGAGCTGCTGGCCGCCGGTGAACGGGTCTTCGCCTCGCGCGGCTACGCAGCCGCCACCGTGGACGACGTCGTCAAATCCTCTGCCACGTCACGTGCGAGTTTCTACCGGTACTTCGTGGGGAAGGAGCAGCTGTTCGAGGAGCTGAGCCGGGCATGCTTCCGCGAGATGCGAGACGCCCTGCGATCCTTCGCCGCCGGGGAGGGCCCGCCGGGTCGCTCCGAGATCACGGCGCTGCTCACCGACTACCAGGCGCTGAACGATCGCTACGGTGGCGTGATCCGCGCTTGGACCGAGCTGACCGGCCCGGCCGCCTCGCCCATGCACGACCGCGGCGTGGCCGCCGTGCAGGCGATGTTCGACGAGACGGGTGCCGCCTTGCAGCGAGCGGGGATGCCGCGAGCGGGACCGACGGGAGCCGGAGCGACAGGAGCGGGACCGACAGGAGCGGGAGCGGAGCGAGCCGGAGCGGAGCGAGCGGGATTGCAACGAGCGGGCGTGCCAGCAGACGATGCCGGATGCCGCCAGCTGCGGACGCGGGCCGCACTGCTCTTCCTCCTCATCGAGGGCTCGTCCTTCTACGTCTCCAACCGGGTGTCCCGCGTCGATCCGGACCGCCTGCCGCCCACGCTCGCCACCCTCGTCGAGCGGGCGTACGTCGGGACAGGCTCGTGACGCCCACGATGACCGAGGCCATCCCGCTCGCCGAGTTCGACCCCGACCGGGAGGCGATGATCGAGCCGTCTTCCCACTTCGGCTCCGGCCGGAAGGAGAGCCCGGAGTTCCCCGACATCGGCGTGGCGTGCTTCTTCGGCGACGTCGTGCGCAAGGTGGCTGCCGACACGGAGGCTCGACACGCCGGTCACCTCAAGGCCGAGCATGGCGAGCATGACGTATGGGAGATCGAGCACCGAGGGTCGCGCCTCGCTTTCTTCCAACCCGGCTTGGGGGCGCCGCTCTCGGTCGGCTTCCTCGAGGAGGTCATCGAAGGGGGCTGCCGGACGATCCTGGTGTGCGGCGGCTGCGGTGCCCTGTCCGAGCGTCTCGCCCTCGGTCACGTCATCGTCGTTTCGGCGGCCTTGCGCGATGAGGGTACGTCGTTCCACTACCTGCCGCCGTCGCGCACGGTCGCGGCGGACGCGGCGGTCGTCAGGCGGCTCGAGACCTTCCTGGAGAGCCGCGGCGTCCCCCACACGACCGGCATGACCTGGACGACGGACGCCTTCTACCGCGAGACCCGCGCCAAAGTGGCCCGCCGCCGGGAGGAAGGTTGCATCGTCGTCGAGATGGAGGCTTCCGCCCTCATTGCGGTCGCACGCTTCCGAGGCATCCGCCTCGGCCAGCTCCTCTACGCCGGCGACAGCCTGGCGGGCGACGACTGGGACCACCGCGGCTGGCTGAAGGCGCACGACGTCCGCGAGGAGCTGTTCTGGCTGGCAGCCGACGCCGCCGTCGAGTTGGCGAGCGCGGGCGACGAACAAGACGCCCCTAACTGAGAGGCGGGACTGCAGGCCCGGCCTTGGGATCGGTCTTTCCTCGCCGCGGCGGCCGCGGTTTGACGTCGGGGCCCTTGTCGTGGTCGCCGTCGGGGAGCTGAGTGCTCCTGGCCACTTCCGTCATCGAGCTGAGGACCTTGCCCCGCTCCCGCAGGGACGCCCCTCGCTCCACCCGGAGCGTCATGTAGGAGACGGCCCCGACCGGGATCGGCAGCCAGAAGTTGAAGAACCGCCAACCGAGGACCGCCAGCGTCGCCACCGGCAGCGGCACGCGGAAGGCCGTCAGCACGGCGATGACGCCGCCTTCGGTGATGCCGAGCCCGCCCGGCGTGAGGGGGATGGCCGCCAGCACGTTGCCGACTCCATAGGCGACGAAGACGTCGACGGGGTTCATCGGGTAGTGGAGCGCCCAGAGGCAGATGTAGAGGCAGGCGGCGTCGAAGAGCCAGTTGGCCGCTGCCCAGGCCACCCCGCGGCGGATGAGCTCCGGGTTCTTGCCGGCTGCCTGCAGGCGTTCGGCGATGCGTCCGACGGCTCGCTCGAGTTTCTCCTCCGGTATGAAGCGGAAGCGGCGTGCCAGCTTCCGAAGCGCCCTCACGGCCCAGCCCTCTCCAGAGGCGAAGCCGGCGACGAGGGTGGCGAAGAAACCCAGCAGCAGCACCGACACGATCGCCACCGTCACATACGCAGGGTTGAAGCCGTTGAACGGGATGGAGATGACGATCGCCAGCCACAGCATGACGTTCAACAGGACGGCCGAGCCGATGCCCTCTATCGCCGTGGCAAAGCCGACGTCGGTGACATTGATGCCCTCGTTCATCATGAGGCGGATGCTCAGGCCGGTACCACCCGCCGTGCCGGCCGGGATGACGTGGCTCACTGTGAGCGAAGCGAGGTTGATGCGCCACGCCTTCGAGAGCGAGAGGGAGTCGGGCGGCAAGACGACGATCGTCAGCTTGGCGTAAGCGAAAAGGGAGATGACCTCGAGGCCGAAGGCCAGGATGATCAGCAGAACATTGAGGTGCTCCAGGCGGTGGATGCTGTTGCTCGAGAACGCCACCGTCAGCTTCGGGATGACGAGGTATTCGAAGACGAGGATGAGCACAATGACCGTGGCGCCGCGGCGGAGGAATTTCGGGATGTGGAAGCGGTGGGCATGCTTGGGATGAGCGACCGGGCCCTCGTTGGCGGGGCCGCCTGGCCGGGTCGGCGCACCCGCGTCACCCGCGCCATCCGCGCCACCTGCCCCACCGACCCCACCGGCCCCCGCAGTCCCCCCGACCCCAGCGGTCCCCCCGACCCCGCCATTCCCGCCGACCGCGCCGGTCCCCCCGTCCACCCCGGTCCCGCCGACCACCCCGGTCCCCCCGACCCCGCCGGTTGAGGCGGGACTGCCGGGGGCGCCGGAACTGTCGGCGGCACCCCAGCTCAGCGGCGGCGGACTGCCGCCTGGCTCGTCCGGGGCGCCGGCCGCGTCGCTACCGTGGTTGATCACGGGACGGGAAGCCGCCTCGATCGGCCCATCACTCCATGCTTGCAGGCTGACGGCGCAGATGGTGACCAATTGGGCGGCGATGTTGTTGACTGGAGGGGTGGCGAACGAGCCCTCGCCGAGGTTGCGCGTCGAGCCGACCTCGTCGACCCCGCCGACGCGGCCCGCGTCCTCGGGTCCCACCGGAGCTGAGCGGCGGGAATTCGATCGTCGCATCCTGAGGGCGGCCGTCATCGTCACCCTCGTCATCGTCGTCGCCGTGGTGACGGTGCTGCTCGTCTGGCGCCTGCGGGCGCTCGTTCTCCTCATGATCGTCTCGCTGTTCGGGGCGGCCGTCCTGCACCCCATCGTCCTTTGGGTGCAGCACTTGGGCCTGCGCCGCAAGAAGCCGCGTCCGCTTTCGCGCGGCCTGGCGGCGACGGCCGTCTTCCTCTTGGCCTTCGTGCTGCTGATTGCCGTCATCGCCGCCATCGCGACCCCGGCCATCGACGAGGCGGCCCGCTTCATCAAGGCGCTCCCGCACCTCGTCACCCAGGCCCAGCAGGGCAAGGGGCAGGTGGGGCGCCTGGTGGCGAGGTTTCACCTGTTGAAATTCGTCCAGTCCCGGCAAACGAGCCTGCAGAACATCATCTCAAAGCTCTCAAAACCCGCCTTCGCCATCGGCAAGACCGTCGTCTCCGGCCTCGCAAGCCTCCTGACCGTCATCTTCTTGAGCTTCTTCCTCCTCCTCGAGGGTCCTCCCCTCGTTCGTGGCGTGCTCGACTGGATGCAGCCGGAGCGTTCCGAGCGCGTCCGCGCCGTCCTCGGCGAGGTAATCCAGGCGAACGTCGGCTACGTGCTCGGGAACTTGCTCACCTCGATCATCGCCGGCGTCGTCGTGGGCGTCGCCCTCTACGTCATGGGAGTGCCCTACGTCGAGGTGCTGGCGCTGTGGGTGGCGCTCGTCGACTTCCTGCCCCTCATCGGCGGGTTGCTGGCCGGCGTGCCCACCGTGGTCATAGCTTCGCTGCACTCGCTCACTGCGGGCATCGTGCTCCTCATCGTCTTCCTCGCCTACCAGGAGATCGAGAACCATTTCCTCAACCCCGTGGTGATGAGTCGCACCGTCCGCCTCAACCCGCTGTGGGTGCTCCTTGCAGTGCTCATCGGCGCCGAGCTCGGTGACCTCGTCGGCTCGGTCTTCGGCGGTTTCATCGGCGCCCTCATCGCCGTTCCCACCGCCGGCGCCCTGCATGTCGTCGCCCGGGATCTGTGGCGCCACCGGACAGGGGCGACACGGCCGGATCTCACTTCGACTCGCGCCGGAATCGTGACAGCTCCGGTGCCTCCATCACCGCCCGCTGCCCCCGTGGAGCACTTGCCTTCGCCCGACTGACCTCCGTCAAGAGCGCACGGATAGGCTCGCCCGGTGCGCGTGCTCGTCGTCCTGCCTACTTATAACGAAGCCGCCAACATCGCCACGGTGCTCGAGCGGGTCCGCCTGGCCCTCCCGGATGCCTCCATCCTCGTCGTGGACGACAACAGCCCGGACGGCACGGCTGACATCGTGGAAAAGTCGGCCGCCACGCTCGAGCAGATCTCCCTCCTCCGCCGGGAGGCGAAAGTGGGGCTGGGGAGCGCCTATCGGGACGGGTTTCGCCAAGGGTTGGCCGAGGGATACGACGTTCTCGTCGAGATGGACTCCGATCTCTCCCACGACCCGGACGCGCTCGGTTCGCTGGTGGCGCCGATCGGGGAGGGTTTCGAGGTCTCGATCGGGTCCCGGTATGTCCCGGGTGGCTCGATCCCGGACTGGACTCTCGCCCGCCGCCTCCTCTCACGGGGCGGCAACCTGTACGCAGACCTGATGCTCGGTCTCGGCGTGCGGGACTCGACGGCCGGCTTCCGGGCGTACGCCGCCACCCTGCTTCGGCGGATGGACCTCGACTCGGTGCGGGCGGACAGCTACGGCTTCCAGATCGAGATGACCTACCGGGCTCTGCGGGCGGGGGCAAGAGTGATGGAGGTGCCGATCCGGTTTGTGGATCGCGCCCTCGGCACCTCGAAGATGTCGACCTACACGGTCGTGGAAGCGCTCGTGCTCGTCACCTGGTGGGGCATGAAGCGTTTCCTCTCCGGGCTCGTGCGCTCCCTGAGGGCGATGAGCGCCGATGGGCGGCGACGCGGCGACGCCGGCATCTCCCACCGATCGGGACCGACCGAGCCATCCGGCGGGACTGGCACTTAGGGCATGACCATCGCGTGACCATCGTCATCGACGAGGGCGCCGGTCGGTCGGTGCTCCTTGTGCACGGTCAACCGGGAAGTGGCACGGACTGGAGGCCGCTCGCTCGCCTCCTAAGTAGGGATCACCGGGTCGTCGCCACCGACCGGCCGGGCTGGGGCGACGATGAGAGGGAGGCGACCGGACTGGCGGCCAACGCCGCCGACTTGGCCGCCGTGATCGAGTCGTCCGCCCTGGCCCAATCCCTCACCGTCGTCGGCCACTCGCTCGGCGGCGGCATCGCCCTCGAGCTGGCGCTGTCACGGCCGGATCTGGTGGGTGCCTTGGTGCTCCTCGGCTCGATCGGCGTCGAGCAGGCCCTCAGCCGCTTCGACCGCCTGCTGGCGATGCCGGCCGTGGGTGATCCCGTGATCAGGGCAGGCCTGGCGGCGACCCGCCGCGGCCTGGCTACGGGCAGGCGACTCACAAGATCAGCGACAGCCAGCGCCTTTGCCATGCGCGCGAACCGCTTTCCGAGCGTTCGAGCGCTCGTGTGGCTGGAAGCCCAGCCGATCGGGAGGAAGGAGCGGATGAGCTTCCTCGTGGAGCAGCGAGCGCTCCTCGAGGAGACGCCGGCGATCGAACGAGGGTTGCCGAGCCTCGACGTTCCCACTGCCGTGGTGCACGGCACCTTCGACCACATTGTGCCGCTCGAAGCCGCTCGGACGCTGGCCGAGCGGATACCTGGGGCGGAGCTCATCCTGCTGAAGCATGAGGGTCACCTCGTGCCCTTCGTGCGCCCCGACCTCGTGGTGCCGATCATCGAGCGGTACTCCGCCATGGCTGGGGACTGAGGGACCGCTCCGCCGGCCGCCCACCGGAGGCCGCCGCTCCGCTGTCTGCCTGCCGGCGCTCACCGCCCCCGCTTGCATCCCCCCGGCCGCCCGCCGGCGATCTGTGTGCCCCCGACGACCGGGGACCCCCCTTTCCGGTCACTTCAGGCAAAAGGTTCCGCCGGAGGACCCCCCACGGCGGCCTCCCACCGCCACCCGTCCGAGGTCAGGGTCGCACAGCAGCGGCGAGGAAGGCTTGCAGCTTCAGCTGGGTCTCGGCGAGCTCGGCATGCGGATCCGAGTCGGCGACGATGCCGACGCCGGCGAAGAGCCGGGCGGTCCGATCCTCGACGATGGCGCACCGGATCCCGAGATACCACTCGCCGTCACCGTCACCGTCGATCCAGCCGACGGCGCCCGCATAGCGGTCACGGTCGAGCTCCTCGGCCTTTGCCAGGTAGTCGAGAGCGAGGTCGACGGGCGAGCCGGCCACGGCCGGCGTCGGGTGGATGAGGCCGAGCAGCTCGATGGCGTTCATGAGCTCGCCGGCCGGTCCGAGGGCGAGGCGGCCGGTCATGCGGGTGCCGAGGTGGGAAACGTTTCGCAGCTCGACGATGCTCGGTCCATCCGGCACCTCGAGCTCCGCCATGACCGGGCGGAGGCCGTCGGCGATGGCGTCGACGACGGCACGGTGCTCGCTCCGCTCCTTGCCGGAGGCGAGCAGGGCCGCCTCCACGCGCCGGTCGGCGTCCGGGTCACCGCTGCGGGCGGCCGTGCCGGCGAGCGGGTGCGACTCGACCTCGCGGCCAGATCGGCGGATGAGCAGCTCGGGCGTGGCTCCGATGAAGCCGTCGATGGCGAAGGCAGCGCAGGACGGGTGGAGGGATCGCAACCGCTCGAGCAGGTCGCCTTGGCGGAGCGGTCGGTTTGCCTCGATGAGGACCTCTCGCGCCATCACGACCTTCTCGAGCCGCCCGCTGCGGACCTCGTCGACGGCGGCGGCGACACGGTGCAGGAAGTCCTCGTGCGGCCGGCGGGACTCGAGCCGAAACGAGTCCGGTGGGGTCTCACGAGGAGGTTCGCCGCCGGCGAGCGCCTCGGCGAGCAGCTCGTCGACGGCGGACTCGGTGGGCGACGGTGCGACGACCACGGCCACCGGTGCCGTCCCCGCGCGGGCACGGACGCACACGGACGGCACGGAGAGCACCACGCCGGTGTCCGGCCGGAAATGGAAGGCTCCCATGGCAACCACCCCGGGGCCGATGGCCGCCAGCGAGCTCGGCACCGCCCGGGTGGCTTGGGGGTCGCCGAGGCCGTTGGGCAGCGGCACGACCCCCGCCTGCCCGAAACCCAACACCGAGAGCCCGTCACGTTCCACGACCACGCCCCGGGCAAGCGCGTGGGAGCGAAGGCGGGCGAATTCGCCGGCCCCGAGCGGGCGGGCGAGCGAGGCGAGCGAGCCGAGCGACGGCGTCGCCGGGGCAGCCTCGCCGCTCACGCGCGTTCCTCCGCCAGGAGGACCTGATGCCGCGCGGGTCGTGCGGAGCCCGCGCGGGTGGCCGTGATCACCTGGACCAAGCCGCCCGTGAGGAGGTCGCGGCGCATGGCCGTGAAGCCGGCATCGCCGAGCGTGCTGGCGAGCTCGGTGTAGCGAGGAAGGTAGGCGACGGACCGGGGGAGGTAGCGGTAGGCGGCCTCGTCGGACAGGAGGCTGCCGATGCGAGGCACCGCGTGGTTGAACCAGATCGAGTAGCCCGCCTTCAGCAGCCAGTGCTGCGGCTGAGCGACATCGAGAAGGGCGATCCGACCGCCCGGGCGCACGACGCGGGCGAGCTCGACGATCACGGTCACGAGCTCTGAGAAGTTCCGCAGGGCGAATCCGCTCACGGCGCCGTCGATCGTGTGATCGGCAATCGGCAGCATGGCCGCGTCGGCGAGCGCGACCGGGGCGGAGCCGGGCGGCCCTGCCTTCAGCATGCCGAGGGACATGTCGAGGCCGAAGGCACGAAACCCTCGCGAGATCAGCACCCGCCCGAGGTCGCCCGTTCCACAACCGATGTCGGCGACGAGCGCCGGGCTAGCGAGGTCGAGAAGCTTGATCATCCGATGTCGCCAGTGCTTGTCCAACCCGAAGGTCATCAAGCGGTTGATGAGGTCGTAGCGCGGCGCGATGGTGTCGAACATCTCCCGCACGCGAGCGCGCTTCTCCTCGCCGGTCGGGAGGCTGTCCATGTCGGCGCCCACGCCGGGCAGGTTAGGCGGTGGCGGAGGCGTCACGGAATCGCGACCTGGTCAGGATGGGTGCTCACGTCGTCGTCACCTGGAGCGCCCGGGCTCGGCCAGCACGGCCTTCAGACCGCTGAGGAAGCGCTCGTTCTCGGCTGCCGTGCCGATGGTGACTCGCAGGCACCCCTCGAGCCCGGGCCAACCGGAGACGTCGCGGACGAGCACGGAATGGGCGACGAGGCGTTGCCAGACGTCGGCGGAGTCGTGTCCCGCCACGCGGAAGAGGATGAAATTGGCGTCCGAGGGCCAGTACTCGAGATCGAGGGCGGCAAGGGCGGCGGCGACGCGGTTTCGCTGCTCGAGGAGGCGTGCCACCCGCCGGCGCATCTCATCTTCGTATCGGAGCGCCAGCACGCCGGCCGCCTGCTTGACGGCGTCGAGGTGATAGGGGAGCACCACCTGCTCGCAGGCGGCCACGACCTCGGGGTGGGCGACGAGGTATCCGAGGCGGAGGGCCGCCATCGCCCAGGTCTTCGAGAACGTCCGCACGACGACGACGCTCGGGTTCTCGGTCACGAGGTCGAGCGCGCTGGAGGGGGCGAACTGGCCGTAGGCCTCGTCGACGACGAGCAGCCCGGGGACGGCGGCGGCGAGGGCGGCAACGGTCTCGGGGGCCTCGGCGCCCCCGGTGGGGTTGTTCGGCGAGCACAGCATCGTGATCGAGGGCTCGAAGTCGCCGCGATCGTGGGCCACCCTCTCCAGGAGCCGGAGCGCCGTCGGCACGTCCACACGAAAGTCCTCGTCACGTTCGCCGATGACCACCTCGGTGGCCGTCAGGCGGGGGATGTGACTGTGGAGCGCATACGTCGGCTCGAACACCACCGTGCTCCGGCCGGCGCCTCCGTAGGCGAGGAAGAGGCATTGCAGCACCTCGTTCGAGCCGTTGGCGCAGAAGACCTGATCCGCCGTGACGCCGTGGTGCTCGGCGATGGTGGCGCGCAGGGCGGTGGCGCGCCGGTCCGGGTAGCGGTTGGCGGCGATCTTTGTGACGGCGGCGGCGAGCTCGTCGAGGAACCCTTGTGGGGGAGGCTCCGGTGACTCATTGGTGTTGAGGCGCGTTTCCACCTCGACTTGGGGCGAGTGATAGCCGGGGCGGAGGGCGACGGAGTTCGGCCGCGCCCTCGGGCCCGGTCGCCGGCTCGGCGCTGCCTGCGTGGCGCCCGCGCTGGCGGCGGCGTTCATTGGGTGCTCCGGGCGCCGGGCTGGCGGTCCCGCACGGCCACCGACTCGGCGTGGGCGAAGAGGCCTTCGGCGCGTGCGATCGCCGCCACATAGGGGGCCGCGCCGGCGAGGGCCGCCCGGTCGGCGCGGATCACATGCACGCGTCGCAGGAAGTCCTCGACGCCGAGCACGCTCGCGAAGCGAGCGGAGCGGAACGTCGGCAGCACGTGCGAGGGGCCGGCCATGTAGTCCCCCAGCGACGCCGGCGACCAGGGCCCGAGAAACACCGCCCCGGCGTTGGCGACGAGCGGCACCAGGCGCTCCGGGTCGGCGCAGCAGAGCTCGAGATGCTCAGGGGCGATCTCGTTGGCGACTGCGATCGCCTCTGCAGGCCCATCCACGAGCACGGCGTATCCGCCGG
>DASPSK010000376.1:0-2774 GCA_035623975.1 Acidimicrobiales bacterium
CCGAGGTCGGCGAAGAAACCTGCCGGGAAGGCGTCGTCCGCCAGCTTCGTCTCCTGCATGCAGAGCACGTCAGGCTGAGCCCCGACCATCCACTGCTCGACGAGCGGGAGGCGCGCCTTCAGGGAGTTGACGTTCCAAGTGGCAAAGCGCACCCCGCCCTCCCTCACCGGTCCGTCGGCACGAGCACGAAGAGGAGGTCGACCTCGCAGGCGCGTTCACCTCCGACCGAGGCGGCGCCGTGGCCCGTTCCGGCCCGTGCCGACATGCGGCCGATGGTCACGCGGAGATCGAGACGCTCGCCGGGGACGACCTGGCGACGGAAGCGGGCGTGGTCGATGCCGCCGAAGAGCGGCAGCTTGCCGGCATAGCGCTCGTCGGACAGCACGGCGATGGCACCCAACTGTGCGAGGGACTCGACCATGAGTACGCCCGGCAGCGTCGGGCGCCCGGGGAAGTGACCCCGGAAGAAGTCCTCGTCGCCGGAGAGATCCCACCAACCTGTGGCCGCCACGCCCGGCTCGACCGAAGAAACCTCGCTCAACAGCAGAAAAGGCGGCCGATGAGGGAGGACCTCCTCGATCCGAACGGTGCCGGGCATCGTCAAAGGCTACCGACCGGCGCGTCCGGGGAGGAGCGGATCAGCGTGCTGACGACACCTTCTTTGCCGACCTCGGGGACTTGCGCGGGCCGGCGGGTTTCTCGGGAGGAGCCGCCGCGGCCGACGAAGTCCGTGGCGTCGCCGGCGTGGCTGTCTTGGTCGCCGCGGCTGTCTTGGTTGCCTTGGTTGCCGCGGTCGGCTTTGTTGCCGCGGCCGCCTTGGCCGCCTTCGACGCCGCGGCCGGCTTCGTCGCCGCGGTTGCCTTGGCCGCCTTGGTCGCCGCGGCCGGCTTGGTCGCCGCGGTCGGCTTCGTCGCCGCGGTCGCCTTGGCCGCCGCGGCCGGCTTCGCCGCCTTGGTCGCCGCGGCCGGCTTCGTGCGCCGGCGAGGACCGTCCTTGATCGCTGCCGCCGCCTTGGCCGGAGTCGTCGTCCGCTTGGGCGTGATGGACCGAGACGCCTCCGTCTTGGTGCCGCGAGCTTGCTTCGGCTCGGCGGCGGCCTTGGCGGCGGCGGGCGCCTTGGCCGCAGGAGACTTCGCGGCCGGGCGCCCCGCAGTAGTTGCCGGCTGGCGCTTTCGCGCCAGGCGCACTTCGGCTTCGATCATCTCCTCGCTCGGCGTTCCCGAGACGACGCCAACGCCGGGAAGGGCCAATTCCACGCCCCTGCGTTGCGGGTCGAGCGCCCGCACGACGAAGGTGACGTCCTCGCCGCGCTTTAGCACCTCGCGTGCCGATCGCGGGGGCGGATCGCCCAGATTCGCCAGCGGCACATAGCACTGCGTGTGGCCGACCATGACGACCGCCCCGTGCGAGGTGTAGCTGTCGACCCGACCGGTGACCTCAGCGCCGAGTGGGTGCTGGGCGATGAAGGAGACGAAGGTGAGCGGGTCGTTCACCGCCGCCGGCGCTGCCGGCCGGGCCGGCGCAAGTGTCGCCGACGCGCCGAGCACACGGCGGTCGCCGATCTTCGGCTTCGGCCCGGCCGGGGCCGGGGGCGCCACCGCCTCTTTCGTCGCGACTTGGATGGCCTTCGTCACCTGACGCTTTGCTCGCTCTGCCTCCCGCACCGCCTGCCGGCTCGTCGGGCCGCGCACGGGTGTGCGGGGCGAGAAAATCCATCCGATCCCCGCTATCGGCGTCGCCCCGAGGAGGCGCCCGCGCTGGAAGAGCCACGGGTGCTCGCCGTGGAACTCTTGGAACGAGTCGTTCGAGAGCACGGTGCCATCGACTTTCTCGGCCACCCGCAGCAAGAAGGCGTCCCCTCGCCCGATGGCACCGGCAGGCGGGTGCACGTACTCGCCCGCGAGCACCGCCCGCTCGAAACGATCCAGCTCGCTCGGGTCGATCCGGTGGGCGAAAGTGGCATCAACGATGACAGTGATCTGGGCACCGGGGTGCTCGCGCTTCAACTCCGCCACCGCCTCCTCCAACTGCGCGAGGCTGGGCGCCGCGCGTCCTTCCGTGGCGATGTTGGATCCGTCGACGACGATGTGCTCTTGGGCCATTGCGTTTCAGTCAACCTTCATCCGTGGAGCGTCGCGGAACCTTACGGCATGCCCCCCGGTCTCACAGGGCATCTGGCCGCGGGCCCTTCGTCGCCCATCCACCACGCCACGCAGCGCCCGCACTAGATGAGCGCCCCGGCGGTCACGCCCCTGCGGAGGACTCGCCGCGTGGTGACCAGCAGCAACAACGGCCCAGCCATCAAGACCCAGGTGCCGAGAGGGCTACCGAAATGCAGTGCCATCACGATCGGCAACGTGAACAGGGATGGGGTGTGCAACACGGTGACGGCAAGCGTGAGCTCGTTCCAAGCCATGGCGGCAACGAAGACGGCAACGGCAACGATCGTGCTTGACGCGAAGGGCAGGAACAGCTGGCGGAAGATGCCGAAGCCGGATGCCCCGTCAATGCGCATGCTCTCGACGAGCTCCTCTGGTACGCCTGCAAAGGCCGGGCGCATGAGGAACACCGCCAGCGGGAGATTTGTCGCGATGTAGAGGAGAACGACGCCGCGGCGGGTGTCGATGAGCCCGAGCGAGGCGATCTCCTGGAATTGCGGCAGGAGCACTACCACACCCGGAATCGCGAGAGCGAACAGCACGAAGAGGAAGAGGGCGCGGTCTCCGAAGAACCGTTTGCGTGCGAGCGCATATGCGGCAGCGAGAAAGACGAAC
>DASPSK010000379.1:0-9484 GCA_035623975.1 Acidimicrobiales bacterium
TGTCGAGGATGGGGGCGGAGTGCGTGAGCGCTCCCACCGAGATGAGGTCGGCGCCGGCGGCGGCGAAGTCGCCGATGTTCTCGAGCGAAACGCCGCCGGAGGCCTCGACGAGCACCGGGCCGGCGGCGGCGTCCTGGGCGCGGGCGAGGGCGACGCAGCGCCCGAGCTCCTCCGGGCTCATGTTGTCGCAGAGCACCATCGTGGCTCCGGCTTCGAGCGCTTCGAGAACCTGGTCCTCACGGTCGCACTCGACTTCCACCATCCGTCCCGGCCACAGCTGGCAGGCCCGCCGGACGGCCTCGCCAATAGAGGCGTAGCCGAGATGGTTGTCCTTCACGAGAACCCCCTCGGAGAGGCTGCCGCGGTGGTTCACACCCCCGCCGGCGCGCACGGCGGCCTTCTCGAGGGCGCGGAGGCCAGGAGTGGTCTTGCGGGTGTCGAGGACGCGGGTGGCGGGGTTGCGCCGAGCGGCCGCCTCGACGTAACGGGCGGTGAGCGAGGCGATGCCCGAGAGGTGACAGAGGAAGTTGAGGGCCGTGCGCTCGGCCGTGACGATGGCCGCCATGGCGCCCTCGAGGGCGACGACCTGCTGCCCGGCGGCCACGGCGCAGCCGTCGTCGAGGAGGACCTCGACGACGAGGCGTGGATCCACCTGGCGGCAGGCCTCCACCACGCAGGCCGTTCCAGCGATGACGCCCTCTCCGCGGCTCACGAAGGCGCCCCGCCCGCTCACGCCTGCGGGCAGGAGGGCGGCGGTGATGTCGCCGAGGGGAAGGAGGTCCTCCTCGAGAGCCACCGTCACGGCGCGGCGGACAGCCGCCTGCGGAGGGTGAACCGGCGGGTTCACGCCCGGCCTTCCTGCGCCCGCCGACAATGCACGAAACGCTTGCGGAAACCAGAAGATGTCTCCGGGAAGTCGGCCCGCGTGTGTGCTCCCCGGCTCTCCTGGCGGAGGGTCGCCGCCTCCACGAGGGAGCGACCCAGTGCCAGCAGGTTGGCCAGCTCCGCCTCGGCGACCGTGGCGGCGCCTCCGGGTGCCGCCGCCGCCACCTCGGCGATCGCCTGCTCGGCCGCCTTCAGCGAGACGGCATCGCGCACGACACCGGCGTTGGCGGTGAGCGCCGTTTGCAGCCTCAGGCGCAGGGTCGCCATGAGCTCGCCGTCGCTCGAGACCCGCTCGCTCACGGGCAGGGGAGCGCCGCAGTCGCAGTCGGGGAGCGCCTCCAGCGGGACGGTGGCCTCGTCGCTGAGGGCGCCGCCGCGAGCCCGCCGGCCAGCCGGTGAGCGACCGGAGCGACCGGAGACGATGGCGTCCACGACCCGGGCGCCGAAGACCATGCCCTCGAGGAGCGAGTTGGAGGCCAATCGGTTCGCCCCGTGCACGCCCGTGCAGGCCGCCTCTCCTGCCGCCCACAGGCCCGGCATGGCCGTGGCGCCGTCGAGGTCGGTGAGGACTCCACCGCTCAGATGGTGGGCCGCCGGCGCCACGGGCAGCCAGTCCCGCGCCGGGTCGAGGCCGACCCCGGCGAGAGAGGCGTGGATCGTCGGGAAGCGGCGGGCGAAGTCCTCCAGGCCGGTGCAGTCCAGCCAGACGTTCTCCCTGCCCGTCTCGGCCATCTCCTCGGCGATCGCCCGGCTGACGACGTCACGCGGGGCCAGCTCCTCGACGAATCGCCGGCCATTCTCGCCGCGCAGCACCGCGCCGTGTCCGCGGAGCGCCTCCGACACGAGAGGTCGGGGCATCGCCGGATGGTGCAAGGCGGTCGGATGAAACTGCACGAACTCGCAGTCAGCCACGGGAACTCCGGCCCGCATCGCCATGGCGATGCCGTCGCCCGTCGCCTCCGCCGGGTTCGTCGTGACGGCGAAGAGCTGGCCGGCACCGCCGGCAGCCAGCACCACCTCGGCCGCCTCCACCCTCTGCAGCCCGCCGTGGCGGTCGAGCGCCGTCACGCCGCCGCAGCGGCCGCCCTCGACGACGAGGTCGAGGGCGAAGAAGTGCTCGAACAGGGCGGCGGCGCTCGATTCCACAGCGGCGACGAGGGCTCGCTCCACCTCTGCGCCGGTGGCGGCCCCGCCGGCGTGCAGCACGCGTGCCATCGAGTGACCACCCTCGCGGGCACGGGCGAGATCGCCCGCCGGGCCGCGGTCGAAGACGGCCCCGAGGGCGATGAGCTCGTGCACGCGGGCCGGGCCCTCGTCGACGAGCACTCGGACGGCCGCCTCGTCACACAAGCCGGCGCCGGCGCGCAAGGTGTCGGCCAGGTGAAGATCGGTTGAGTCCTCGTCGCCTGGCAGGACGGCCGCGACGCCCCCCTGCGCCCAGCGCGTCGTCGTCTGCTCGAGCTCGCCTTTGGTGAGGACCCCGACACGAGCGCCGGCGACATGGGCGAGGCGGACGGCGGCGGAGAGCCCGGCGACGCCGCTCCCGACCACGAGCACGTCGAGACGCTGGCTCATCGCCCCGCCTCCGCGAGAGCAGGTGGGGCGCCCGAGCTCGCCGGGGAAGCGGCGAGGTTGTCGATGAGCCGAACAGGCCCGACGCCGGCGGCGACGAGAAGGCGGACCTCGGCCGTGATGTCGACGACAGCCTGCAGCGTCGCCGGATCGGCCACGGCCGCATAGTCCGCCACCACGAGCGGCTCGGCCGCAAGGACGTCGGCCATGACGGCGGAGACGGTGGCGCCTGAGCGCTCGCCGCCGGCGACGGCCCGCGCACCGGCCGAGAGCGCCCGGAACAGGGCCCCGGCCGCGGCTCGTTCAGCGGGTCCCAATCTGGCGTTGCGGCTCGATGTCGCCAGGCCGTCCGGCTCTCGCACGGTCGGGCAGCCTACGACCTCGACGGGAAGGTCAAGATCCTCCGCAAGGCGGCGCACGATGGCGAGCTGTTGGAAGTCCTTCTCTCCGAAGTAGGCCCGGCAGCGGCCGGCGATCGAGAGCAGCTTGGTGACGATGGTGGCGACACCCGTGAAATGGCCGGGCCGGGAGAGGCCCTCGAGGACCTCGGCGAGGGCGCCGGGTACGACCGCAGTGTCCAGCGAGCCTTCCGGGTACATCTCGGCGACCGAAGGGGCGAAAACGGCATCCACGCCGGCGGCGGCGCACACGGCCAGGTCGGCGTCCAGGTCGCGAGGGTAGGCCGCCAGATCGGCCGCGTCCCCGAACTGCGCCGGGTTCACGAAGATGCTGACGGCGACGTAGCCGCAGTCGCGGCGGGCCGCCCGCATGAGCGAGATGTGGCCCTCATGCAGTGCCCCCATGGTGGGCACGAAGGCGACGGAAGCTCCGCTTGCCCTTGCAGATTGCAGCGCTTTTCTTGCGACGTCGCGCGAGACGATCAGTTCCACGACACCTCGGCGGAGGGATCGCTCTGCGAAGCGAGGCGCTCGTAGGCCAACCGCTCGGCGAGGGCGACGCCCGCGTCGTAGCCCGCCAGCTCTGTCGGTTCGATGACGGCGCGGTGCCGTTCGATCGTGACGAGGTCACCCCGGGATGCCGGCCCGGTCAGGGCCTGCAGCGGCCCGAGCAGGGCAACGTCGTCGAGGGCGCCGCGGGCGAGGGGCAGGAAGGCTTCCAGCGGGAGCCCGGCCGAGCGCGCCACCCGCTCCACCTGGCCGAGCAGCCCGACAAGGTGGTTGGCCGCCACGCAAGCCGCCGCGTGGTAGGCGGCACGCTCCTCGTCGGCCACGACGATCGGCTGACCGGCGAGACGGAGGACGAGATCGGTGGCGAGCTGGTCACCTGCGACGGCGAAGAACGGACGCCCCCGGAGGCGCAGCGACCCGATGACCGGGTCCGGCAGGGTGACGAGGGGGTGGATCGAGCCTCGGCGGGAGTGGGGAGCGAGGACGTCGAGACCGAGCGAACCGGAGCAGTGGAGGACGACGGTCGTCGCCACCGGCTCGATGGCAGCGGCCACCTCGGCAACAGCCCGGTCGGGCACGGCCAGAAGGACGGCATCGACTCCATGAGCGGCGTCGGCGAACCCGTCGATGCGATGGAGGACGCCTCGCACGTCTACGCCCGTCCCGCTGAGGGCACCCTCGAACGATCTGCCGGCGCGTCCGCCGCCGACGATCCGCATCGACGTCATGTTGTAAAGCCTCGCTCTCGTTCCAGCCCGCTGATCGGTGCCGGTCGTGCCTCAGCCTGAGTTGCCCTCGATGGTACCAACCTGGCGGACGTCACTCGCCACCGTGGCAGCACCACCGAGGCGTTGGCGCCAGCCGGCGGGCACGAGCGCCCGATCGAGATCCTCCAAGGGTGCGAGCACGAAACCCCGCTCGTACATACGCGGGTGGGGCACCGTCAGCTCGGCTGTCTTTACTTCGACGCCCTCGATGAGCAGGACGTCGACGTCGAGGGTCCTCGGGCCGTTCTTGACGGTGCGCACGCGGCCCGCCTCGGTCTCCAGGCGGTGGGCGAGCTCGAGCAGCTCGAAGGGACCGAGCTCGGTGTCGAGGCGCACGACGCAGTTCAAGTAGGGCCCCTGCTCTGGCCCCCCCACAGGAGCGGTCTCGTACAGCGGCGAGACGACGAGGCGAGCATCTATCTGGCGGAGGGACTCGATCGCCCGGCGGAGATGGCCGAGCCGGTCTCCGAGGTTGGAACCGAGACCGAGATACGTCCTCACGCCAAGGTACGTCGGAGGCGTACGCCCACCGAGTCGACGTCGGCTGCTACCGGCGGGCGGAGCTTGCGGACCTCGACGGTCACGCCCTCGACGCCGTTTCGCCCGAGGACGTCGTCGGCGATGGCGCTGGCGAGGGCTTCGAGAAGAGCGAAGCGCTTCGTCTCGACGATCTCGACGGCCGCCGCGATCACAAGGCCGTAGTCCACCGTCGCAGAGAGGTCATCGGTGCGGGCGGCGGGGGCGATGTGGGTTTCGATCGTGATGTCCACTTCGAAGGGCTGCGCCCGCTCCTGCTCCTCTGGCAGGACTCCGTGATGCCCCAGCACGCGCAGGCCTTTGATGCAGATGTTGGACGTGGTCACGACCCCGCCGGTCCCTGCACCGCAGGGAGGCTGTCCACGAGGGCGACGAGGCGACGACCGGACGATCCCATCTGGCGGGAGAGGATCTGCTCGACCACGGCGATGGCCCGCGGCCCGTCGGGGAGGATGCCGCTCCATCGGATGTAGCCCGCCATCACGCCCATGATGCGGTCACCGAGCTCGTCCTGATGGACGAGGATGCGCTCGCCCGCCCGGAGCCACTCGTGCATGGCCGGGTACAGCTCGGCGAGGGTCGTCTCCGCATCGGTGTCGGCCGTGAGGGAGATGGGGAAATGGGACCACGCCAAGTTGAACTCCGCGTAGGCGTGCAGGTTGTGGGAAGACGACAGGAGCGAGACAACCCGGTCGAAGCCCTGCGCCCGCAGCCAGAGGAGCTCCTCCTGGCGCCGCACCTTTCGGTGGTTGGGGGCGTAGCCGCCCGGCCGCTCGCTGACGGCGAGCCGGTCCTTGATGATCCAGGCGAAGTTGCGGGGCACGATGCCCGCAGCCCAGCGGCCCCTCACGACGCCACCTCGCCGACGAGTCGGGCCGCCTGCGCCGTGGCGGCGACGTCGTGAACCCGCACGGCGGCCGCCCCCATCGCCATGGCGTAGGTGGCCGAGGCGAGTGAGCCCTCGAACCGCTCATCGGGCGGTGCCGCCTGGGCTCCGGGCCTCATGGCGCCGCCTGCTCCGATGTTGCCGGCGGCGACGTGACCGAGGAACGTCTTGCGACTCGTCCCGACAAGGACCGGATAGCCGAGGGCCACGAGCTCCGGCAGCCCCGCCAGCAGCTGAAGGTTGTGCCACGCCGTCTTGCCGAACCCGATGCCCGGGTCGACCCACACCTCGCCGACGCCCGCTTCCGTGGCGCGCTCGGCCCGGGCGGCCAGATACTCCCGCACCTCTTCGACGACGTCGTCGTAGCGGGGGTCGTTCTGCATGTCGGCTGGCGTCCCCCGGCGGTGCATGGCCACGAAGGCCGCCCCGGTTTCGGCGGCGACGCGCTCGAGCGAGGCGGACACGTCGTTGACGAGGACGGCCCCTGCCTTCACGGCGCGCCGGACGACCGGAGCCTTCGTCGTGTCGATCGACACGGGGATCTCCTCCGAGAGCGCCTCGATAACGGGCAGGACGCGGCGCAGTTCCTCGTCGTCGGAGACGGCAACGGCTCCGGGCCGGGTCGACTCGCCCCCGACGTCGACGATGTCGACGCCCTCCCGGATCATCTCCCGCCCGCGGGCGATGGCCGCCTCGTGGTCGACGTAACGCCCGCCGTCGAAGAATGAGTCGGGCGTGACGTTCAACACGCCCATCACGAGGGGGCGGCCTGCGGAAGGAGAGTAGAGGCTCAACCCGGCCGCCCTGCCCCGTGGATGAAGGCCATGGCCTCGGCCCGCGTCGCCGGATCCGTGCGGAACAGGCCGCGCACGGCCGAGGTGACGGTCGTGGTGCCAGGCTTGCGGACCCCGCGCATCGACATGCAGAGATGCTCCGCCTCGATCACGACGAGGACGCCGCGCGGGCCGAGGGCGCGCTCGATGGCCTCGGCGATCTGGGTCGTCATGCGCTCTTGCACCTGGAGGCGACGGGCGAAGCCGTCCACGACGCGGGCCAGCTTGGACAGGCCCGTGATCCGCCCGTCGACCGACGGGATGTAGGCGACGTGCGCCCGGCCGAGGAAGGGCACCATGTGGTGCTCGCACAACGAGGCGAAGGGGATGTCCCGCACCATGACCATCTCATCGTGCTCGGCGGCGAACGTCGCCGTCAGGTAGTCGGTCGGATCCGGCCGCACCTGGTCGAAGATCTCCTCGTACATGGCGGCCACGCGTGCCGGAGTGCGGAGGAGACCTTCACGCCCCGGGTCCTCGCCGATGGCTGCGAGCAGCTCGGAGACGGCGCGTTCGGCCCGCTCGAGGTCGACGCTCACTCCGGCTCGCCGCCGACGTAGACGCGGAGATCGACGAGGTTGCGGTAGCGCTCGGCCACGTCGAGCCCGTAGCCGACGACGAAATAGGGCTCGATCTCGAAACCGACGTACTCGACGTCGAAACTCGCCCGCTGCTGGCCCGTCTTCAGCAGGAGCGTGCAGATCGCCAGCGAGGCGGGACCCCGGGCGAGGAGGCTCTTGCGCAGGTAGGACAACGTGAGGCCACTGTCAACGATGTCCTCGACGACGATCACGTGCCGCCCGGTGAGGTCAAGATCGAGGTCCTTCACGATGCGGACGACACCACTCGTCTTCGTCGCCGCTCCGTAGGAGCCGACGGCCATGAAGTCCATCTCGGCCGGGAGCTTGATGACCCTCGACAGGTCGGCAAGGAAGACGAAGGCGCCCTTCAGGACCCCGACGAGCAGGGGCGGGCGGTCCGAGTAGTCCCGGGTGATCTCCTGGCCGAGCTCCTCGACCCTTCTGGCGATCTCGTCAGCGGAAACCACGACCTCCCCCAGCATCGGGTCGAGGTCGACCCAGTCCTGCGAGCGTCGCTCGAGGGTGCCCGTCAGCTCCCCGACCTCGGCCGACGCCGTGGTGCGGGCGCCCTCGTCGGCACTGTGTGTCACGGCCGCCGACGTTACCGCCCCGGAGGATTGCCGCCGCGGGTGAACAGAGCCGAATTTTTCCGACTGAGTGCCTGGCGCGACCCTGCAGGGCCTCTCTGGTCGTGCTGGGTGCACAGAACAGGCTTCCCTGAGCGGCGGCGGTCGCACCCCGCGCACAGAACCCGCCCCCGGTCCCCCCCAAGGCGAATCTGAGAGCCTGGCGCGACCCTGGCGCGACCCTGGCGCGACCGAACAGGGCGGCAGGTTCGACTCAGGTGGGCTCGACGAAGACGAAGAGCTTTCCGGCCGAGCGACGGACGCTCCGGCCACCCCCGACCTCGCAGGCACGGTAACGGAGCGAGGCGACCCCGAGCACCCTCTCGACGGTGGCGCTGTCGGGCGGGTGCCCCTCGGGATCGAAACCGCGCAGCCACCCGCGGATCGCCCGGCGAGCGAGCACGACGGGGGCGGCCGCCAGTGCTCTCGCGTCGGTCGGGTCGATGGCGCTGGCCAACTCGTTGAGCAGGTCGCTCTCATCGGCGAAGTGCTCGGCCTGGCGGGTGAGCACGGGCACGAGATCCCGTTTCGCCGCGGCGCACAGAGCAGGAAGCACCTCGTGGCGCACCCGGTTACGCAGGTAACCCAGCTCGTCGTTAGAAGGGTCCCGCACGAAAGCAAGGGCAAGCGAGGAGCAGAGACCACGGGTCTCGGCGCGGCGCAGAGCGAGGATCGGGTGCGTGGGCCCGCGCCGCATGCCGGCGAGACCGTCGGGGCCGGCGCCGCGGAGGAGGTTGAGGAGGACCGTTTCGGCCTGGTCGTCGGCCGTGTGGCCGGTGGCGACGCCGGCAGGCAGCACGGCGTAGCGGGCGAGGCGCGCACGCGCCTCCAGGTTCGGCCCCGGCTCCACCTTCACCCGCAGGGCGACAAAGCCGGCACCGGAGCGAGCGGCCGCCTCGCGTACGACCTCGCCTTCGGACTCGGCGCCGGGACGAAGACCGTGGTCGACGTGATAGGCGACTGGCCGGCACCCGCTGGCGGCGGCCAGCACGAGCAAGGCGAGCGAGTCGGCGCCACCCGAGACGGCGAGGGCGATCTCGGATCCCGGCGGCGGGAAGGTGCAGCGCGGGAGGAGCTCGACGGCCGCGGCCGACGCGGGCAACGCCTCAGGCGAGTTCAAGCCTCCGACCTCCGAGCCGGCTGATCCAACGGGCCGGGTCACGCACTTCCTCGAGGGTCGGCAGGTGCTCGGGCTCCTCCCACACACGGGCGAACAGCTCCGAGCCGCCCGCACGCTCGACCGCCTCGACGAACTGCT
Organism: Acidimicrobiales bacterium; assembly: GCA_035623975.1. Lineage (GTDB taxonomy): Bacteria > Actinomycetota > Acidimicrobiia > Acidimicrobiales > Bog-793 > JAKACA01. The sequence goes on from DASPSK010000379.1 coordinate 8,854, forward strand.
CGCCTTCCTTGTACTGCTTCATCTTGGCGTCGATGCCGAGGAGCTGCTGGATGAACCTGGTGAGACCCCCGGCCGATTCACGCCGCGCCTGCAAGGTCCGGGCGAAACGCTGGGCCCCGGGGATGCGATCGGCCGCGGCCCGGTTCATCGTGATGTCGCCATGGCCCTCGAGCAGGCTCATGAGCGCCTGGATGCGCCGGATCGTGTTGAGCTGCTCGGGCGGGGCGAGCGCCCCGAGGAGCCCGGCGTCGCCGAGGGGGTTGCGCCGTGCCCGCACGTCGCCCGCCATGCGGGTGATCACGGCCATGATCTGCTTCGAATCCGGGGCGGCGAGGGTGACGCCCTCGTCGACGAGGCCGAGAAAGTAACCCCGCATCCAGGGCACACCGGTGAATTGCGCCCGGTGGGTCAGCTCATGCACGGCGATCCAGAGCCGGAACTCGCGAGAGGGAAAGCCGTGGCGCCGTTCGAGGGCGATGACGTTCGGGCCGACGTAGTAGACGGCGTCGCTCGGCGCTTCCCCCTCCTCCGCCCGGAAGAGGTCGTACTGGCCCAGCACCCTCGTCGACATCCACCCGAGGACGACGCCGAGTTCCGACCCCGCCGCCAGCCGGGCGGCCGAGGCGAGGGG
>DASPSK010000480.1:0-2041 GCA_035623975.1 Acidimicrobiales bacterium
GTGATCGCCGCCAGCCGCCAGCCGGAGATCTTCTCGTCGGGTGGCGGCACGAACATCCCCGATCTGCCCGAGTCGTTCCGGGAGTTCTTTGGCTCCATGATCAACCTGGACGACCCCCGGCATGCGCGCATGCGCCGGATCTTGTCACGGGCGTTCACCCCCCGCATGCTCGACCGAACGCGGGACTCGGTGGAGGCGATCGCCGCCGCCATCGTCGACGATCTCATCGACAAGGGAGAATGCGACTTCGTCACCGACGTCGCCGCCCTCCTGCCGTTGCGAGTCATCAGCGACCTGATGGGCATCCCACGAAGCGAGGAGTCGTTCATCTTCCGCCACAGCAACATCATCCTCGGGGCGCTCGATGCCGAGTACGTGCCCGAGCAATCGCCCGACTCGGTGATCATGGCGATGCTCAACTCGGGACAGGCGCTGGCGAGCATGGTCGAAGAGCTCGGAGCGGAGCGGCAGCGGCAGCGGCAGAACGACCTCATCACCGGCCTCGTGACCGCCGAGGTTGAAGGTGACCACCTCTCGCCCCAGGAGCTCGGCTCGTTCTTCATCCTCCTCGTCGTGGCGGGCAACGAAACGACGCGTAACGCCATTGCCCATGGGCTGAAGGCGCTGACGGACCATCCGGAGCAGCGCCGGCGCCTGGTCGCCGATCTCGACCGGATCATGCCCACGGCCGTGGAGGAGATCGTGCGCTGGGCGACGCCGGTCATCCACTTCCGCCGCACGGTCACGCGTGATGGCGCCGAGATCGACGGACAGCGGTTCTGCGAGGGCGACAAGGTCGTGCTCTGGTACAACTCGGCGAACCGGGACGAGGCGGTCTTCGGGGACGCGTACCGTTTCGACGTCGCGCGCCGCCCGAACGATCATGTCGGCTTCGGCGGCCCGGGACCTCATTTCTGCCTGGGCGCCCATCTCGCCCGGCGTGAGATCTCCGTCATGTTCAACGAGCTGTTGCGTCGGATGCCGGACATCCGAGCCGTCGGCGAGCCCGCCCGCCTGCGGTCGAGCTTCATCAACGGCCTGAAGCACATGCCGGCCGAATTCAAGGCAGGCGGAGGGGGCACGCCACCCTGATCCGAGGCCGCCGCCGCCGTCGGCGGCGGCTGAGGCGATGAGGCAACCTCAGGACGGCGCGGCATTGTCGGCCTGCGGCCTTCACTCAAGACCCAGCTCAGGGCCGCCGATAATCACCTCCGGTGACTATTGCGGGAGCTCGCGCGCGGGCGAAGTTGCGTGCCACGGCCATCGTGAGCGTCATCTTCGTGGCGGGCTTCAGCGTCTTCATGGCCGTCAATCCGGCCGGAGCACGAGCTTCGGTGTGGGTCGACGACCTGGGCACAGCGGCCGCCGCTCTGGCCGCTTTCATCGGTTCGGCCTTGAAGGCACGTTCGACCACCGGGCGCCATCGGTCCGGTTGGATCTGGATCGCCGCCGGCTGCGCCTCCTGGACGGTCGGCGAGTGCATCTGGGATTGGTACGCCCTCCTGCGGGCAGAGACCGTGCCGTCCCCGTCCGTCGCCGACGTCTTCTACCTCCTCGGCGTCCCCCTCGCGGTCGTCGGCATCGTGTTGCTCGCGGCCGGCAAGGGGCCGATGAGAAGCGGCCTCCGGCTCGTGCTCGACGGCATCATCATCGCTGGCTCGTTGCTGTTCATCAGCTGGTCGACTGCTCTCGGTGTCGTCTACCGCCTCGGCGGTGGGCCCCTCCTCAGCCGGGTGGTCGACCTCGCCTATCCGGTGACGGACATCATCATGACGACGGCGGCGCTCGCCGCCCTGTCGAAGGTGCGCGGGAGGCGGCGCCACGAGCTCGGGCTCATCGGTGCCGGTCTGCTCGCATTCTCGGTGGCCGACAGCGCCTACAGCTACTTCACCTATTCGGGCACGTACGGCAACGGCAACGTCTTCGACGTCGGGTACATCATCGGCTACCTCCTCATCGTCTACGCGGCCCTGGTGCCCGCTCGCGCCGAGGAGGGCCTGGCCGAGGAGGGTCTCGAGAGCGTCGTCGGTGTTTCCGCCTT